>JAATVK010000221.1 GCA_014523485.1 Nitrososphaerales archaeon TH5894 | reverse complement strand
GTAAAGTCTAGTATTGGTGAGGCTTTCAAATCTAAAGTTACTGTTAACATGATAGATGCAATAACTGCATCACAAACAAATGTTGGAGCAAATTCTTTCGTTAAGAAAGCAGAGTTAACTCCTGTGCATGGATATTTAGTATACAAGATAACTGCAATAGATGAAAATATGAAAAAATATAAAGTCATTATAGATCCCGGAAATGGACAAGTTTTGATGAAGAAAGAAGTTACAGGGTATGAACATGATGAACATGATAAAATGAAATATGGTGAAGATAAATATGACAAATACGGTCACGATGATGATGATGGCTATGATAAAAAGAAAATGATGATGATGAAAGATAAGAAATACTAAATAATGATAGAATTAACTAATTAATCTAACAAATTAGTAACAAATTCGATCTTTTTATTTTATTATTCTTTACAATCTTGTGAATATTCTGTGCCCGATGTTGACTTTAACTACCAAAACAACATACAAAAAGAGAAAGCAAGACATTGGGATTTACTGAACCAGATAAATCAATTCATGACTCAGGTAGTTACAATAGTTCCTATACATTCCAGATTGGAGACATTCAAACGAATAAACAATTGATAAGTTTTAAAATAACCGTCTACAATAAAGAATTTAAGGATTTACTATTATTTGTATCAAATTGTTAAATATAATAATTCTAACCAGAAGGTATGACATCCGCAGAAAACAGATATAAAAAATATGAAGATAAAGATCCAATGTCACCAGAAAAGATAACATCTCATGAACCTACTGCAGTAAATCGAGATCCAAACGATCAAGAAATTGCAGAAGGTGGACAGACAGGTACTAATACAGAAGAAGCAAAAGAGAAATATAGAAAAGAAGGTATGACCAAAGTTTAATTTAGAAAGGTCAAACCTTTCGTCCTTTCGTCATTTTCTTTTTATTTTCATTTAATTAAAAGTTATCTTAATTCAAAGTTATATTCAAAATCAAAAATTTATTCATTTGTATATCTTTGAGTATTAATGCTAAATCTTCAAACCTCTCTCAAGATAAGAGTTAATGTTTTGTTCTCTTCTATCGCTATACGTATTGCATTCAACAGTTTAAAGATAATCTCCTAAAAGTAAGAGAGTAAGAGAATTATTAATCAAGATAGAAGAAACTGCAAAGAAAAAAAGGATTTACTAGTGATGAAATTGATTGATATTATGATTCATCAAGTATATGTATATAAATTAAGAAACAAAATAACTGGTGATAATAATACAAAAACGATAAAGATAATACCAGTATTAGATCTCTATACTCTCAATATTTTAAAAAAAGTAATAAAAATATTTATTTATTTATTATTCTCTATATTTTTTATTATTACATTATATAGATCTAAAATATGGTGTGAGCATGAATAATGAACTTTTATGGTACCATCTTTATGATATTCATTTAAACTTGGTTGTAGTGCTGGTTTTTCACCACAGATTTCACAATAAATTGTTGAGGTATTTTCTTCTAATTTATTGTCGAATTTATATTTCAACATTTCTTCTAGATAATTATTATAGTATAAACTTCTTAATAAACATAATATATATACATCTATATATAGATCTATAGATCAATATTTTATAAATATTTTATAGAGTGAAGTTATAATCATCACAATATATAGTGATAGCAATTAATAATATATATAATATTGGAACAAAAGACATTAACAAGAAAATGAAAAATGCTACTTAAACAATAGCAGCAACAAATTGTATTATCAAACCTAACACAAAAAATAGAAACAGAAACAAGAATAATAATAATAAAAGAACAAGAAACTCCTTTGTTTCAAAACCTTTAGTAGCAAATAACTCTCCTCTTTTCTTGTCAATTTCAAATAATATTTTAAACTTGGATTGATGTTCTAGTTGTTCAGTCCCTATCCATTGTTGACGGAGTTTGAGAACATCCTATTTTGAAATTGGACTCTTTAATTCTATATCCAACTCATAAGTAACCAAAAAAAATAATTAATTATGCTAAATTATGTGTACTATCGAGCCTATATTATCGAGCCGCCAGAGCATTGGTTTTGTCGAGGTGTTTTATTAGTCGTTTTTCACATTCACTCCCTTCTGGCGGATTCAAATCATTACCAGAAACACATGCGTGGTATCTATCTCCAATTTGAATTGGACCTATATCTGTATTTCTGTCGAATGCAAATGTTCTTTCGATTGTATATCCATCAATTTTATCAAATTCCTTTTGAACATCATCGATTATTGCGGATTTAATTTGGCCCTTAAGCATAGCCATTATCTTGATTTTTTTAGCATCTTTTTTGTCTTCCATAGGAACTATTATTTTTACCTTAACCGGTTTGTTACTACTATCTTTATCATCATTCTTTGCAATATCTTTTTTAAGATAAGATACATCATTACTAGGTTTTGCTGTATCATTGGCTAGAGTAGCAAATGATACTACTTGTGGTTTTGAATGTAAATTATAATATGTAGAAGTTTTATTATAAACTTGAGAAGTCGCTTTAAATAGACTTATTTGTGTTGGACTAGTAGTGGATTTTATATCACCTTCATTACAGTCGAAATATTCGATAATCCCTTGTTTACCATAAGAAGTAATTTTTGTATCAATGTTTTTAACATGATAAGCACAAACAAAAAATTCATCTGGTTTACCAGCACTTACTATTTCATTTTCTTGGTCCATTGAGAATTTAACTTTCAATTTCTTAGTTGTTTCCTTTAATGTATCTAAAGAAATAGATTTGACAAATTCTTCACCATTAATAACACCAACTACTTTAAGCAATCCATTTCTTTCAATATCTTTTAAATTAATCTGGGCTACAACAACTAACTTATCATCATTATCATGTTTACCTTGTTTATCATCATTAGTAATTTTGGAGATAATTTCTGATTCTTGTGCCATAGCCGTTCCTATAAAAGAAAAGGTCAGGTTTAGAGTAACAAGAAATACAATTCCTAGAAAAAATATCCCTAAATTTCTTAGCATATACAGGAAGTGAATATTTCCAATTTATTAATTTTGGAATTTTCTTATTTAAAATAAAGATTTAATATGCTAACTAATTATTTAGGTATAAGATAGATCTATTTTTTATCGTTAAAGTTTTTCTTCTTTCTAAATCAATTCTATTCACATATCCGAATACCCCTACCTATTCAAGTGGATTGATATACTGCATAGGTATATTTTTTCTAATAGCAACTAGAGTATCTTCATCAAAATTTCCAATAAACTACTTCAAATAACAATAAGAAATTTAAAATATGATACTATATTGGTATAGAAATATAATAAGGATTTTTAATTGTCTTTTATTATTTTAAATTCATCCAGAATTTTTTGTTTCTTTCCATTTTTAATAAATTCTCCTGACAGAGGAGTTTGATCGTTTTCAATTTCAATATTCGCTATTCCGAAGTCACCGGCTATTGCTTTAGCAGAAAAATCTTTTAACGAAGAGAGTTGCATATCATGTGCTCCTCCAGTTCCTATTGTCAAAAATATAGTCCCTTTTGGATTTTTATATATATTCGGAGTACTATCCTGTACTAGTGGTTCGTCATCATCATCGGCGTTAAAACTAATTGGATATGTTCTTTCATAGACATGAAGATGACCTTGTAAAGCCAAATCTACTTTATATTTATCAAAAAGAGGATGATAAACTTCTCTAAAATCTGTTTCCTCTGGAAGACCACTTCCAGAACCATAGATGTATTGATGATAGAATACTATTATCCAGTCTATAAATGGATCTTTAGAATATTTTTCAAGATCTTGTTTTGCAAATTCATATTGTTCAGAGTCTTCATCAAAATCGGTTTCCGTTGATAATGCTAAAAAGTGAATATTTTTCTGATTAAAAGAATAATATTGGTTTTCTAAACCAAAATAATTCATATAATCATCTTCATCCTCATGATTTCCTAGAACTATTTTGGTTTTATCTGCTATTGGTTCTATTAAATCAAACCAGCAATCCGCATCTCCGCTATATGAGAAATCACCAAGGGCTAAAACTAGTTCTGGGTCTTGATTAATAATATTATCTACTGTGTCTTCTGTTTCACCTGTGCAATCCCAGTCTCCAACGGCTACAAAATTAAAAATAGATTTTTTATTCTTATTATTATTAGCCGATTCTTCGTCGCCAGTTTCTTTAGAATCTTTATTTTTTGTTTGGTCTTGTATTTTTACTTTATCTTTATCATCAGTACTTTCAATTGCGAACGAATTTTGTAAAAATTTAGAACCGTAGTCATTATTAGTCTGATCTCCACTAAAATGTGTAGCATTATAGAATAACATAAAAAATAATATAGGAACTATTAGGATAGACACTAAATTACAATTAGGAAATTCCAAATACATTAATCGTTTATATTTTAGCATTTTAATAGTTGTGCATATTTTCGATTAGAAGAATTTAATGATAGAATAAATATAAGATTGTTATGTAATGCAGGCAATACAATTAATACTAGAAATAACAAAATGGTTCCTGCTTATTAAATAATATATATCAAGTAATAATACCAAAGATAAAATGTACAACCCTGGTGGAATGGTAAAATTTAGGAAAAACCTTTAATTTGAAGTTATAATTTTCTTAGTAATACAAATTACTATAATTTTAAACTTATAATTGACGATATATATATTACATAAAAAGATAGTGGTTATTGAATAGTAAATATGCACTCACTAACACCAATCCATAACATCATAGCATGCTAATACTACTTCCTTTTTTTCCATTAGGCTTTGATAATAAATGCTACTAATATTGTTCTTATAAAAATAATAGATAAATTTACAATATCAAAGACTAATGAATCATATAATAACAAAGAATTTAATAAATTTTGATTTGACTTGAAGTTTTACTATAATTAATAGACTTAATTATGGTAAATATCTATTTCATAAATATATAATATTTAATTTGCTTTCACTACAAATCATTATCTGATTTTTTTATGATTCTTATATTTCCAAATCTATATTTAGAATCTTTTTTATCATAATTTTTACTCTTATTTGGACATCTGATTCGAATAAGAAACTCATATATATAATTTTTTATGAATTATCTAACCAGCACAGAAATAATATCAATGATATTAGACACAGCTAATGGAGTAGAAACTAAGACAAAAATTATGTATAAACATATGCTTAATTATAACCAATTAAATGATACCTTTCTATATTTAATAGAAAATAAACTCATAGAGTATCATGATGGAACTAAAATAATTAGAACTACAGAAAAAGTAAAGTATTAAAAATACATAATGAAATGACAGAATTATTTCATATTACTGCTACAAGCAATTAATTTTATTTTTTTACTAAATTAAATTATCTCTAGATGCAATAAGTTGTAATTTAGGTTCATACAATCAATTTATAATTCATTAAACCTAGCAACGTTATAGGTGAAAAGAAATTCTGGAGATGCATTTCTACCCCGTTTCTATTTAATCACATAAATAAAGATTCCTAGTAAAGATTCTGTTAAGATTTTATAAAGCTATAAAAGTCATTTTTTAATATATTACTAGATTCTTTGTGTTTCCTATAAAAGTTATTCATTGCTGAGATTTTGTAATTCTAATGATGAATATATTCTGCTATTAATTTCTATGTAGTACAATATCAGTTTTGATAAAATTGTTCAATTTCATTAATTTAATTAGTTTGAAGTGGAAAAAGCCATTAACCTAATAGGTGTTTAAATCAAGCAATTCTAAAATCCATTTATTTATTTTACCAGCAAACAGGAGATGCTGCAAATCCATATTTGGTACAGTATTCTGCTGTTGCTGAAGATTCACCTGTTAGGATATCATGAACTATAATAATAAATAACATACCAGTAAAAAATAGACTGAAACCACTAAATGCAAAGTTTAATATCGTTTTTATTGGTTTTAGATTTTTCATTTAGAATCCATACGTTATGCTACTATGTATTTAAATTCATAGCATGTTTTTCCTATTGTGCTATGAGAATGGTATTTTGATTTTATGTATGTCAATAACATAAAGAATTTTAAGAAGATTAAAGTAAAAATGCTTACCAAAATATTGGTAGTGTATACGACTTTATGTATAGTGTAAAGGTAGGTCACGTTACCTTTACATTTAATATATCTTCGAAAAAAGATACTTTCTTGCGATTCTTTCTATCTAACAATTCTACCGCCGTTAGAATCAAAATAATCTAAAATTTATTCAGAATTTATAAATATTAAGTAATATTTTTAGTTATGTGAATCTAAAAACGGTTATTGTTATTACATTTGTAACAAGTATCTTGATAATATCTTCATCTCAAATATCTTTTGCAAAAAAGAATGATAAGGAAGAAGATGATGGCAAAGACCTAAAGAAAGACATTCCTGTTTCTTCAATAGAGAAAACTGACAACATTAAAAAAGATTCGAAAGAAACAGAGGTTCAGAATGATATATTGAATGACCATTATCCAAATCAATATTATGTATGTGGATATCCCCAACAGTTAGTTACAAATTACAATTCCTTTGAAAAAGTTAAATGCAATTAGATACGTTACTAATAATGGATATATACCCATTATACGTTACTAATAATGGATATATACCCATTATAATAAATAATACCTAAAATTGTTATCTATGATTCAAATCTAATGTCTATAAATAATAATGTATAACAACAATTAGAATGGGATAGGATAAAGACATAAAAATTGGTCTGTTAGCTTGATAAATTATCGCTATTATTATAAATCAAGTGATTCGATTAATTACAAATTTGTTATTCATCCGACTCTATGAACCCATACAAGTTTAAGAATAGTATTTTAAAAATACTAATGCATAAAATTTAATTGTATAGAAATTTCTATATCATTCCACCGAACCAGTATTACTCTAATATTATAATTAAAATGAAATGTTGCGAAAATTTGACGTAATACTATTATAGTCATTAATTAATTAGTATTGATTTCTTAGAGTGAATAATATGATTATTTTAATACCGATATCGTACAAAAATAAGAGTCTATTATAGAGATACTACCATGTATTTAGCTTTTATTATTAGAAACTTAATTTTAGAATAAGATAATTGGAGAATTAGACTATTGTTCCATTATTCGGTGGAATGATATAGAAATTTCAATACAATCTAATTTATTTCAATTGATAATAATATCTTAAAAGTTATTTGAATATTATATACACGTTATAATCTTTTATTATCTCAGTCACTCAGCTTTAAATTTCCAATAAATAGAGATTATACTTGAATAATAATGGTATCG
>JAATVK010000220.1 GCA_014523485.1 Nitrososphaerales archaeon TH5894 | reverse complement strand
CAGTTTTAAGCACACTCAAACTCCCTGTTGATGGTGTTTCGAAGTTACAAGATTCGGCTGTAGTTCCATTTAATACATATACATTCTCCAAGTCTGTCCCTGCTGGACATAATTCTGCATTAACGATACCTGGAGGACCTTGTGTTCCATTAGGACCAATTGGACCTTGAATTCCTTGTGGGCCTTGTGGACCGGCTGGACCAGGTGGGCCTTGAGTTCCTGTTCTATTATCTCTGTCTCTAACATCTTTTCTATCATCTTTGTCTAATTTAACATGTTTACAGAATTCTACTGAACTAACAAAGAATCCCTCGAATGGACCTGTTCTACACTCATATTTTTTATCGTCAGTTGGATATTGGCTATAATAACCATTATCTCTATAGATATCGTATCCTTGAGCCATTGCTGCATTGTTGTTGTTGAATAATGGCATTGCTGACAACATTACTAATGAACATGCCAAAAGTCCAAAAGTAAATACTGATTTTTTCACAATATTTTTAAACAGTTAAAATATAATTGAAGTGCTTATCTCCACTAACTAACATAGTATTACTATATTAGATTAGTTAATGTTTATTGAGATTTTTAGTTACTAATTTAGATTTAGTATTTGATTATGAAAAATAATGCTAACTTTCTAAGTATTTTGATAAGATCTTTCTTCTGCTCCTATATTTTATAAAATTATATATATATAATCTAATTCTGTTTTCAAATATTAATTTTATAATTGTATTATTCAATTAGGTAGATAGAAACTCATACTCTTACTCCTACTCACTCCTACTCCTCTAAAGTAGGAATATTACAAAACCTAAAAATGATACTATATAGTGACACTTATAAAGATTTAGTATCAACAATAAATTAAAGAAGTTGATAAAAAATTAATTGAATTATATATATATAGATAATTATAAAATAAAATTAGATAGATTGGTCACTAAATGATAGAAAGAACCTATTAAAGATTTGAAGTTAAAAGTAGTTATCTAATGATTTGCGATTATTATCTCCAATTGTAGTTGTTGCTGCTGCTTTAACTCACGTATCTGCTTTACATAACCTTCAATTCTTGTAGATTGTTTTGTGTCTGCTTCTTCCACAAATGATATTGTTACTTTCCATTCTATCCACTGTTCAAATACTTTTCTGATAAAATCATCAATTGTATCGTGTCTACCTTTAGCCTTGGAAACCATTTCATCGAGTTCTAAAGATATAGCCCAAGTAGTCTTTGGTACAGGTGCTTTATTGCCGTAACGTCGACCCATTCCTAATAATTAGACCTCTTTTTAATCTCTTTCAATAGTAATAGGAGTAGGTGGAACTATTGCTGCCTCCTCTTCCTTTTCTATCTTTTCTATGGTCTTGATAATACAATTATTTATTAGAACAATATACTTGTTAATATGTTGCACAAAATCATCTTGAATTTTATCTAACTCTTCCTTGGTGTATTGAATTGTAAATTTCTTATTCTTATTATTTTGGTCATTACTTGGAACTATCATCAATTTGAAAGTCATCTGTTAAAAAGAATAGTCGTCCTATGTATACGACTTTGTTATGGCTACTTTAGCCAGTGGAGCGGCGACTTTTCTAACTTTACTCTCTGTTGGTAATCTATCAGTGTCTCGTAAGGTTCCTAATCTGATAGCAAATTCAATTGCATGTAAATGCTTACACTTTATTTGTCCTCCTCTCAAGGAATTATCTGGACATGTACACCATTCTAATACATCAGGCTTAAATTTGACAAAGTAGTAAATATCATTACTAGATTCTGACTCGACGTAATAGACATCAGTCTTCTGAAGTCGGTATATCCTTCGTGAGATTTCAAGGACTAGACCCTTGCACTCACGTTTACCCATTGTTCTTTTTGCTCAACTTTTAATCTGCAGAGGGATACTATTGGTGTCCCAAGTTATCAAGGTATCCCTTTTAAATACCAATTTGATACTTATAGGATACTTTAACCAATGGATAAATAGATATCTATGGGTATACAAAAAGTATTAGAATTGGTAAAGAAGGTAGATTTTAGAGCGAGTTATACCGAGAGCGGTCATAAACTAATAATTATCATTCCTAAAAACTATCACGAAGATATTAAGAAAATGAAGAAACCTCTACATGTAATAGTAGAGGAATTAGAATAATAAGAAATGAGTTCTTTTAGTAATAATAAAAAAGTATTGTATCAACTGTGGACCAATGGCAAGGGTAGTTTTGCAGTAGGAAAAATAGGATCAGAATTATTTGAATATTCAGATTCTCAATATTCCTATGATAAAATACTAGATTCAAAAAAGCTTTATGACGGTTCAATAACTGAAGAATTAGTCCAGGATTGGATTCAGGAACTCAAGCAAGCGGATATCCTAGATGAAGATGGAAACCTAATCTATGTCAAATTTTAACACTACTTCTAATCAAAATCAAAATATTTATCCAAAACCCTGTGCCTATAATTGCAATATCCAGATTTATTGGAATACTGCCACAAATGAATATAGGGAAGTATTCACCAAGAAGAAACATATTTGTCCTAATCGACATAACAAACCAACAACTACTAATACTGCTAATACTGCAGCCACTACAACAACCAAACCAAATCATCATAAAAAATCCTTTATATCCCAACCTAAACCCAAAATGTTCAACTCCTTTGAATTACTACAGGGTTCATTTGATGCAATACAAAAGAAATATGAAATATTAAGCGATATCGTGTCAGAATACAATGGCAAGGTCCATGGTTCTCAACGAGATAGAGATCCTAAAACTGGTCTTATCGATTTACTGGTATATTATGAAGTTCCATTAGGACAGAGGGAAGAAGCAAAACATAAGTTTGATAATTATATTAGAAATATAGTTTCTTCACAACTATAACAAATTGAAATAGGTTATTAATATCGTGGTAGAGCAATCCACCAAACAAATAGGTAAAACTATGATTATTAACAAATTTTTTATAGGTATCCTAAGTAAATAATTTACTTACATACGATCACGGAAGAGAATAAATTTTAATTAAATAAATAAATGAATAAATTTTCTAGATTGTAAGTGACAAATATACACACACGGAAAGGAAGGAGTGGTGACACACCATTCCTAACGAGTTATCACAACTCTCCTTTTCCTACTTGCACTTATGTTACTTATTATATAACGATTTAATAGATAATAATAAATTTTATTTATTAGGAAAAAAGAATTTTGATTTATTTGGTTGGATAAATATACCAGATTATATTATTTCCTGATAAAATACAATTTACTTTAACAGTTTCACCTTGTTGAGTTGTTAAAGAAGCATCACATTGGGCTCCATTTATACCATCATTAACTATCTTTTCAATTTGCTCTTTTAATTGTTGAGATGGTGCTAAACTGATTTCTTCTAAAAATTCTTCTTGAATTTTAACTGAATTATGACCTACGATAGAAGATACGATTTTAGTAGAATTATCTACATTTCCTATTGTTCTTTGTCCAAATATCAAAATATAGTTTTTATTTTCCTCTGTACTAGTAGAAGTTGGGCTTTCTTCAGTATTTTGTGCGTTGGCTTGTTGTTGTTGTTGTTCTTGTTGAAATGCTATATTACCAGCACTAATTAATAGAATCAAAGATAAAGTTATGCTCACAAATATATTTAAAAAATTTTTCATGATTATGAGAATTCTTTTAGTATAGTATTAAAGTTTTAGGATGTAACAAACATTTTTTGATACATATAGGCAATTAGTAAGGTCCATGGTTTGCAAAGCGATAGAGACCCAAAGACTGGCGTTCTTGACCAATTGATATATTATTAAGTTCCTTTGTGACAGATGGATGATATTAAACGAAAGTTCACCGATTTTATATTAGAATTTAATTGGTAGTATAAAGAAATGTTTAAGATGGTATTATACCCAGGAAATTATGTAATAGTATGAGTGAAATAGAAATCAAAAAATGTTTGAATTGTGGCGACTTAGTATTTAATCGAAATTTTATGTATGATAATCCTAATTTCTGTACTGGTCAATGTAAAGATAGTTATCAGAGAAGACATTAGTAAAATACCGCTCCACTAAAATGACAGAAGAAAGTTTTATACTTTTTTCCTATTTTGGTTAGTTGAATGACAAAGTGCTATTATCAATAAATAATTTGTTGTATTTAGAATATCAAGATAGGTAATTAAAAAAGGGATGTATCACCACCAAAAAAATAACAACAATGAAAATAAGAGATACAATTGTTCATGTGGAGCAGCATTTGCTACCTTGAAAGAATTTAATAAACATAATCACTACTACCACAATAAGATCATTAATAGTAGTTAGAAATTCAAACTCTTTTACTTCTGCTGTTTCTAAACCTTCATTTTTTATCCAAATACAATAAAAAAAGAAGACCTGAATTACATTTTATATCGTTTTTATATGTTTATATTATCTGTGTATTTATTTATACCTTCTTTCTGATTCTTTAATTGGATAATCGTTAGCACTCATATCTCGAATTCTCATTAAACCACTATCATCAAATTCCCAATGTTCATTTCCATGGGTTCGCATCCATTGACCTGGATTGTCTGCGTCTCTCCATTCATATTCAAAACGAACAGAAATCCTATTGTTGTTGTAACACCATAATTCTTTCATCAAACGATAATCTAATTCCTTAGCCCATTTTCTTTTTAAAAATTCTATAATTGCGTCTCTTCCTTCAAAGAATTCTATTCTATTTCTCCATCTAGAATCAATAGTATATGCTTTCGCTACTAATTCTGGATTACGTGTATTCCATGCGTCTTGGGCTGCTTTGACTTTTGCTTTTGCTGTTTCTTCATCGAATGGAGGCTTGATGTCAATTGGTTTCATACTTATTATTTCTATAAAAATTAGGGGTTTATTATTAATTAATTTTTATAATTATTTTATTATATTTTATCTTATTTTAATTTGTTACTAACGTATGAATAAGCCTGATTGTTTGGATAGAAGTAAGGAGAAATAATGATGGAATACCAATTTCTGAAGTTTGGTGTATAGATTGTATACATGATGGTGGAAAGACAGTACGAAAATAGAGATAATTGTTTAAAACCGATTTAACCTTCACTTCTTATTTCTTTATTTTGATTTTTTATAGAAAATAATAAAAAGTAAAAGTATCTAATTTGGATAATATGTTAATGGAGTTGTTCTTAATTTGGCATTGTGTCGACGTGGCTAATTGTCAAAAGGCTGGTGACTTATCCAATATTGCTTCTACATATATTGGGATTGTTGCTGGGTTTTTATTAGGAGGTATAATTAGTTGGTGGATATACAATAGACAAGAGAAAACTGCAGGTAAAGAACAGGAAATACTAGATCATATAGTAAACTTAGAAGAAAAACATGAACATGTTTTAGAAAAGCATGAACTTGTTTTAGAAAAGATACAAATTGTTGAGCAAAATCACGAGGAAATGTTAAACAATTTATTGACCATAGATAAGAAAATAAATTCTTTGTTAGAAAATAAGTAAGAATTTATAACAATTAAAATGAAAATCTTTGATAAATACAAAAATCGAAATAGAAAGGATAAATCAGTTTTCCTCCTATTATTCATTGTTATTTTTACTATTGTCATATGGATTCTGGTTATAAATAACTTGTTTAATCCTCTTTGGGCTATGATATTAATGATTTTAATGATTGTGATTGTACGTCTGGATATGAAGAACAAAGAAAAAGAAGCAAAGGAGAAATTGAAATGAGTTCTAATAATATACTACATATTGAATATTGGATGAAAGGGGTTTGAACATTGCATATAGTTATTGCATATAGTTATAAGCAAATGTTGAAGATGATTTATTTAACAAAGATAAAAGGAGATTCTCTAAATATATAGGATATCTAAAATAATAGATTAATGATTAAAATCCATAAAAATTTAGGTATTTATTTTTTGCAGGTAGAGAAAATAATTACCGAAATAATTGTCTATATTTGTATTAAAATATTTTTATTTAAATATGTTGTATATGCATTGAAGGAAAGTATAAATCAAAAAATTTGTTATTGCAAATCAATCCTTTGTGATAACTACAATAATAGTGTATGCACTTCTAGTCGCTGTATTTTTTGAAATGGATAATACTTTTGGAGAAGAAAAAAACTTTGTTGATGATGGCAACTATGAGACGAGACATATAGTCAACAAGTAATAGAAACTAAATGTAAATCTCCCTGCCCATCTAGTGCAGAACTGTGCATTACAATGTGTGCTTAAAAACCTCTTTTAATTTTTTATTTATTTATTCTTGTTTTAAGATAATAATAGCCATAACCCCTACTATTCTTACGCTGCAAGCAATAACAGAGGGCTATGGCCCGTGTGTGGAATATGCCTATCTTGTTAGTTTCGGTATGATCCTTGCAGAATGCAAGATATTTAAAAAACAGTAAACAAGGTTAACGATCATTATACCATTTAAATTGTCATAGCCCTCTAAGAATGAACATAACAATAGAGGGTTTATGACACTGTGGAATTGTGTTATACTTGTTTGGTATATTCGTCGTGTCAAATATAGTATATAATAATTGAATACAAATTAATTGTCATAGCCTGAATTGGTAGTAGAAGTTACTCCAGGACAATGATTCAGACTATGACGACGATTTGGCTATTTGTCTGAGACAAGACTACTTGAGAAGAGTATATTATACTAATAAAAATTAATATTTATAAGTTTTATAAATTCTCATTCTCTGTGTTGAATATGTTATTTTTTAATAATAATTGTTTATTTGCCATAGCCTGAACAGGTAGAAGATCCCGCTGACGATTCAGACTATGACGTATTATGACTTAATGCGTATGCCAAATGGTTCAAGATTTGGACTATATTCAGTTAGTACCCATTATATTTATTAATATCTTAAATTCTCATTCTGTGTTCTGAAATTAATAATCAAATTAATAATTATAATAAGTGTCTTTTATTAATTAGAATAAAAAATAAAAAAATGGATTTGATTCGGTTATGACTCTTTTATGGAAGTCGATCTAACCATTGTTGTTTTAATTTTGTTATCTTTTCTGATGCTGTTAATTCAGGTGAATCTGCTATTCCTTGAGTTGTTATAGATTAACTTCCTGTGAAAGGCAGCGTTCTAGTGATATTAAAATTGTTTACTATATTACATGTCTCTTGTCCTCCTGCTGCTATTTCTCCTGTTGCTGAAAATGAACCAATACCGGTTTGAGTACAATCTCCTGAAAATGAGATGGACCAGTTATTTCGGTTTGAATATCCTCTAAACCCGCTACCTCTTCATCAACTGAATCATAATGGTTCCTCTGTTACTGTAAAAGGACCTGCATCCAAAGTAACAAGTGTTCCGATTTCTGAACCATTAAAGTTAGATTGACTTACATTAGTGTCTGTCACAGTGATATTAAATTGATCTTATGTTATTAGAGCTAAAAGATCGTCACAACTTGCACTTATTTGTTGAATCGAAGGAACTAAACCACTACCGTCTGCCGGTTGACAGGTGACAAGTTTGGTCACAATCAAATTTGAATCAGCCACAGGTGATTCTAGGTCACAAGATTCGGCTGTAGTTCCATTTAATACATATACATTCTCTAAGTCTGTATCTGGTGGACATGACTCTGCGTTAACGATACCTGGAGGACCTTGTGTTCCATTAGGACCAATTGGACCTTGAATTCCTTGTGGTCCTTGTGGACCTGGTATTCCTGTTTTGTTATCTCTAATATCTTTTCTATCCTCTTTATCAAATTTAACATGTTTACAGAATTCTACTGAACTTACAAAAAATCCCTCAAATGGACCTGTTCTACACTCATATCTTTTATCGTCAGTTGGATATTTGCTATAAAAACTACCATCGCCATAATAGTTGTCGTATCCCTGGGCCATTGCTGGATTTAAAATATTGTTGTTGAGGATTGGCATCACTGATAACATTACCAATGAACTTGCCAAAAGTCCAAAAGTATAAACTGATTTTTTCATATCATTGTTAAACAGTTAAAATATAATTGAAGTGCTTAGGTACACTTACTAACATAGTATTACTGAATTAAATTAGTGAATGTTTATTGTAATTTTCCATTGCTAATTATTCTTAATAAAATAATACTGAGAATTTATTTGAATATTTACGTTAGTAAATTTCTATATAACATTCATTATT
>JAATVK010000219.1 GCA_014523485.1 Nitrososphaerales archaeon TH5894 | reverse complement strand
ATTTATGGGAGCAGTAGGTGAACCATTAGCATCAGTAGCAGATACTGTATTTGTTGCTGCAATTATTGGGTCTTTTACTTTGGTAGGAACAATTGTTGGTCGTGCATTTTTAAAGAAATAATACATTTATTTTTTTTATTTTTCAACCCATGAAAGATCAATCTTAGATTCATGTTATGGTATTCAATTCTTTTCAAACAAATAAGTTACTAAAAAGCTAAATACAATGTAATAGTAGAAAACTACTACATGTACGATTCACCTACCGACCTTTTCTAGTGTTCATCTATTGAGGTAATTCTTCCTATTATACTTTTAGAAGAATAATTGGTAAATGAAACAATTAACAGAATCTCAAATTTACTATAACAAGTCTCTGAAATATATAAGAACAAAATAAATTATTTAAATGCTGATTTGACAAGTACATTACCAAGATAGTCAATAATTACTACATAGATGTAAATAAATTAAATATATGGGTTATGGATTAATATCATGAAATTACTATTTATTTCCTATTTATTATAGATATCAAAAAGGTTAAGATAATAGACATATACAGGTTATGATGTTGCTAACTATATATCTAAAAAAAGTAAATTATTTTATTTTTATAATTATATTTTTTATTATAAAAACATGTTTAGAATTATATTTAACAATAACAATTTCATAGAATAAATTGTTGATAAAATAAATAGGAACGATAATTATTTCATGGTACAATTTTGAGTTAAGACATCACTTTTCTTATATATTTTTTTATTTGTAAATAATATACAAAATGTTTTACTATGATATCTTAACTTTTCTTGTGGTATTAATACTAAAATAAGCAAACCACATTTCTAATAATATGGGAAATAGAAGTAGGACAGAAATAGTCGGTAATATACTTGATGCTGCAAATGGAGGAACAACGAAGACAAAAATTATGTACATAGCTTTTCTTAGTTATACCCAATTAAACGAATACCTTTCTATTTTGATAGAAAACAATCTAATAGAATATCTTGATGGAACTCAGACCTATAAAACCACAGAAAAAGGATTAAACTTTCTTAAAATACATAATGAAATTGGAGAATTGTTACAACAAACTACCATGGAAAATAATAACTAATTATTAATTTTATACGCTGGGAATGAGTAGTGTTCGAACATTCTTTAATCTTCCAGCAATCTTATCTTTTTTATTATACTAACAATTATCAATAAAATAAATAACTCTTATGGGTCGTGATAAAAATTAAATTAAATCTTCAAGAAAATACTGGTTATTGACGATGGAAAAGATATATCAAATAATAATAATAATAACTTTGTGTTAATAAGATTCTTATTTTAGTTTCTTATTTAGAGATGTCGGAAAAATAATTAATCATATTAATAAACCTGTTATGATAATACAATATATTCAAATTATTTTTTATCATCTATATCTTATTCTAATTAAGATATACTCTACGTAAATTTCTAACCTATCATATTACAAGATTTACTATGAGATTTGTAAAATCTATTGAAGAAAAAACAAGAATAATTAAAAAATATTTAGTAATAATGGCGAATTTAAACAACAACATCACTGCTTACACTTATTTCCAGAGCATCCTTAACATTTTTGGTAAATTCTAAAGTAGTTTCTGTTGTATAACTATGGTATTTGCCAGAATTTCTAACATAATCTAAATAATCTTTCATTTCGTTTTCATATATCAAAATATTATCTGCAACTATTACTGATTTTTTATTGAGCAGACCATTTTTTTCCACAAGTTTAAGATATCTTAGATATTGATTTTTTACTGCATCTATGAAGACCAAGTCAAACCTATAATGATTATTATCAAGCTTTGGAATAATCTCCAAAGCATCACCAGTAATTACCTCTATTCTATCATGTAATCTTGCTTTTTCTATATTTTCTTTTGCAATATTTGCAAGTTTCTTATCTATTTCCAAACAAGTAACAATAATTTCTTTTGTAGTGTTATTATTGTCATCAACATTATCTTTAACTAATAGATAATTTGCCATTAGAATAGCAGAATATCCATGCAAAGTCCCAATTTCAAGTATTCTTTTAGGTTTATGCTTCTTGATGATATCTCCAATGATTTTTCCTTTTATGGGACCAATTGATGGAAGGGAATTCTCTTTGGCAATCTTTTCTATTTCTAATAATACATCCAATATTTTCTTCTTTTTAATCCTACTGCTATTACTGTTATTGTATTTATCATTAATCAAGGATCTGTATTATATAATAATAATGATGTTATTATTTAGATTACTTTTTTATAATCATTCGGATGTGGTGAAATTTATGTCGAATTCGTCATATGAGATGGTTAATCTTAATTCAGCACCGTTATAGGCTCCTGTTGATGATTTTGGAATCCTGCATTGACACATTGGACCCTTTTCGAGGATTATATTTTTGTCATCATTTTTAATCATATTTCCGCATAATTTATTGTCTGTAATTATGATTCTTTTTCTATCTCTAATTAATTCATTACAGTTAATTGAGATTGACATAATAAATATATTATTTTATGATATATATTAATTCGACTCATAATTATTAAAATAAATTAAGGTAACGAGATTTTTATGTTGTACTGCCGTTATTTTATATTTGGAATCTTGTGATCCAAGTATTTGAAAGTATGTGATATACAAATTTATCTTGTAGATATAAAAAACTAAGGAATTTTAATATTTAAAAAATTTACATAACTTTTCTGATTATTCTTTATTAGACGTTTGTTGTAAAACTACTAGCAGCTAAATTTTAATATTGACCTCTTAAATATCTTGAATAATGATATCCTTATTATTATTGTATGTATAATAAATTAAATATAAATTAGATTATGAGTGATTGCAAACATTGGGCATGTAATTTAAAGAATAATACTTGTAACGGTTGTGGTAAAGCTATATGTCCAAATTGTTTACTGGAGCCAGCTGATTGTAGATGCAATAATAAAGATGAATGCTGTAGAATATGAGATTAAAAATATCTAAAATTAGATAGTTATAAATCTTTATTTAACCGTAGATTCTTTCTTATAATATATACAAATAAGTTTGAAATAAACTTCATATATTAAACTAGATAACAAAGAGAATTGTCAAATTTAAAAAAAAAATTAGGATATGCACTTGGGATTTTTTTTATCTTAACAAGTTTATACGGCTTGGCAATTATTCTGTACTCTCCAGCTTCTACCAAAATTTTTGAAATGATTGTATTGACCTTGTCCATTTTAATAATAGGAATTATTTTCATTTATTTAGCCCACAGAATACGATAATTCTATTTAGTAATAGTAATAGTAGTAAATTTTTTCATTATTAATTCATCCACATTTACTTTTTTCATCTTCTTTAAAAATTATTATTGTAAGAATCATTTTGCTTGGTTTTGTTGAACTCTTTTTAATTTCAACTCCTTTTTTTTACTTAATTAAGTTTCTAATAATAAAAGCACAAATACAAAGTCAGAATCTTAATAATAATAATCAAGGTATTTGTTTTCTTGTGGTTCTAATTAAATTTTTGTGGAAAGTTCAACTTGAGTATTATTCTTCCCTTATACTAAAACTGAATATTCAAGACAGGCATTGAGAATCTTAATCAATAGAAAATCCTACTTGACTAGCATCATAGCCTTAATCATTAAATTATAAATCTAATTATACGTACCAAGAAAAAATTGAAGAGAATGGTTTTGTCAAAAAAGGTTTTAGAATTGATAACTTGAT
>JAATVK010000218.1 GCA_014523485.1 Nitrososphaerales archaeon TH5894 | reverse complement strand
AAGAATATTATAATCAATTGTTAACGATATTAAGCTAAAAAATGCTATTGATAAAAAAATTCTCATCAAAAGAACATGATTTACTGGAGAAAAAATTTTATTTCTTTCCATAGTTACTTAAAATTTTACAAGTTTCAATATTTAAAGTTTGAACTTTTATTATACTTCTTAGAAATACACAAGGTTATTCTAATTTCCTATGCTATTTATATATACAAAGTAATCGATAGGACTAGAACAATTAAGCGTTAACGAACATTCATCTAATTGTTATGTGGAAACACTCTATCTCTCCTGAATTTAACTTTACTTATTACAGCAATTTTATAGTCAAATCCATTCTTTTGTTAATTCTTATAAAATGAATCCAATCAAAGGTCAAAGCAATGTTCTTTCAATCCTAAACAATGTAAAAGTATTTTTTAGAATGTATCTAAATACTATATTAGGTATATTGTAAAAGAGGATAAATAAGTAGATGAAAAATAATAATAGGTTAAATATTTACAAACTATTATGTAACTTTAATTAAGGAATTCTTATTATTATTAAAGTATTCCAACTATATTTCTATCAAAAATAAATATATACAATTCATTATTTCTATTATCGATTATCTTAAATAAATCCATATAGTAAATTACTAAGATTTAGACGATATTTATAATATAAGTAATGACAAATCCCTTATTTTTTAATAGAAACAACTTACTCATTATTCTAATGTATAGATAACAAAATATAATATTGATGAGGCTCTCAACCACACCATAATTTTAGAGTCAAGGATCTCGGATCTTATACAATATATTTTACTTTTATAAGACGGAAAATACAGAAGACTCTTCTTTATTTGATGATAGAAAGCTAGAGTACTGTAGCTTAAAGTACCTTGATTATGGTAAAAGTCAAACGCGTCCTAAAATGATAATTTGATATTTGGAGAAGAATTTTTATAAATAGAATTGAACTGGTACTATAGTAGTTCTCTGATGGACAATAAATATACTAGAAAGACAGAACTTATTACACCAAAGATTAGAGGAAAATATACATCTTGAGATGGATATTTTTAACACTTGTTAAATTCTAGATTGTATATGTCATTTCTTTCAATCTATTATTATATTATGTAAAAATTATATGATTGAATTGTCAAATATACTTGTCCAAGAAAATAAACCTCGAATATAGAAAATTAATCTCTTTAGATATCCAAATTAAAATGGGTAGGCCATTTCATTAGCCTACCCATCGTGATGACTTGGCTGGGATTGGTCACATAGGGTGAGGTTGCAAATATGTTCCCCAACTATCTATAAATGATAAAATTATTTAAAATTTTTTCTCATCTAAAAATTTCATTAGTAATAAATACTATGATAAATCGAATAATTTTTCGGCGCCGAAAAAGTAGAAAACAAAAATTTTAAAAAACCAATAAATATTGGATTAAATTCCGATTTGGATTACTGTATAATGTAGAATATTTGCGTGGTATATTTTCTTCATTATGCTAAAAGTAAAATTTAATTTATACATCTATTTTATTTTTTTTTAATATTATTAAATCTAGTCTTGGCAAGCTTTGAAGTTATAAATTTAAACAGATTGAATTAGAAAAACCAATATTGAAAACAAAGCTAAATAATGGATAACAATTACATAATTTTACTGAAAATTATTCTTCTTCTTCTAAATATAGTCATAAAACCTATATATGAATTCTAATTTATTTTCTTATGTCTAATTATAGTTTACGAATTGTCATATTCCCCAGCTTACCTTTTTCGTTGGTAGAATTTGTATAAATGGTGCTTCTTTTTCACTCCACGGATCTTTTTTAACCCATTCAAATTTATTATAAAAGAGATTAAAAAGATTTGCAAATTCCTTACCACTATCTATAATATTTGCTATTCCATTAATAGAAATTCCCTTATTGCCTTCTTTTTTATTATAAATATCAATTATGAGCGATACTCTATTATTTTTTTTCAAATTATGGAACGTTTGGGTTGTATAGTCGGTAGCAAAAAAGATATCTCTATTATAATAAATATAACATACAGGAACAACATGAGGAATATTGTTTTTAGCAGTTGCAATTCTGCATATTTCATTATCTATAATAAACTTTGATTCCGTTTGTGAAAAGAATTTCATAATATCAGTTGACTTAAATTAATTTTTATTTTTATTTATAGTTTAACAAAAACAATTTTTAATTTATTATTATTATAATAATAAGAATATTTATTTATATTTTAAATATTATTGATATACTAGAGCCTTTATGTCATCAAATAAAATTAAATGTTTGCATATTCTTGTAAAAAAAAATAGTGAGGCATTGAAGGTGCTTGATAGATTAAAAAATGGTGAAAGTTTTACAAATTTAGCAAAAGAATTATCGATAGATAAAGCAAGTGGTAAACGAGGAGGCGACTTAGGATTTTTTAGAAAAGGAATGATGGTTAAACCATTTGAAGACGTTGCATTTAGGTTAGAAAAAGGTCAAATTTCTGAGCCTGTAAAAACAGAATTTGGTTATCACATTATAAAAAGAATTAGTTAATAAAATCGTTGTCTTCCTCAAGCCCAATTTTTTAGAATATCTTTACTTTGTGTTCAATGTCTTCCAAGTCCTGCATTTTCTAATTTTTTTATTATCAAGTGGCTTGCTATAAAACAGGTAATAAATAAATTTGTTATTTGATCTAAAATTTGTATATTATGGAATTAAAATGATTAATATTAGTTGTTAAAAGAAATAAAGAAGAAATTTTAATATAAAATATCTAGAAAAATTAAGATAGACACAATTAGAGATGGTAAGTTTATCTATAACGATATTCTACATAACTTTATTATAATCTTAATATTTATGTATATTAATAGTTATTAGAAGATGATATCAAAAAGGGCTAGCTTTGCTTTTTTATTTTTAATTACTTTTACCTTAGTATTTAGTTACCTTAACATGAATTATCACCATGTATCTGCTCAGGTGTTTGAGTTTCAAGAAGACGATTATTTTGATGTCGACGAAGAGGATATAGGATCCTCAACAAATAGCGATGAGGATGCATATTCAAATACAAATGACGATGAGAATGGAAATACAAATGACGATGATGAAGGAGATGATTCTTCAGAAAAAAAATCTTCTAAAAAAAAGAAAAAAGGTTCTGAAAATATAGATGAGCCAAATTATGGTATGAATGATGGGGATATTCAAAAGTATTATGTTCAAAAATATGACTTAAACGGTAAATTTCTTGGAGGTTTCGGAACCAAGGGTGATGGTGATGGTCAATTTCTTCATGCTCATAACATAGCAGTAGATGCACACGGAAATATCTATGTGACCGATGAACAGAGAATGAACGTCCAAAAGTTTGATAGAAACGGTAATTTCTTATTGTCTTGGGGTGCTCCTGCTGACGAAAATCTTTTCTCCCACAAAATGGAAGATGTAAATGTTGACAAGGAAGGAAACGTATGGGTAGTTAACTGGGGCCCTGGACAACTAATGAAATTCGATCCTAATGGCAAATTATTAATGACTATTGGGAAAAAAGGAAATGGTCAGGGAGAGTTTAACAGACTTTGGGGTGTAGCTTTTGATTCTGATAATAACATATATACTAGCGAAAAATATGCTTATCGTATTCAAAAATTTGATCCCGAAGGTAATTTCATTAAACAGTTTGGAGAGTATGGAGAAGGCAATGGCCAATTTAGACATTTACACGCAGTATCTATTGACTCTAAAGATAATGTATATGTAAATGATGAGGATAATGGTGCTGTAACTAAGTTTACTAAAGATGGTGAATTCATTACTAACTGGGGATCTGTTGGAAAAAATGAAGGTCAATTTGATGAACCTCATGGAATCGATTTTGACTCACAGGGAAATGTATATGTAGTTGATACCCAAAACAATAGGATTCAGGTTTTTACACCCGATGGTCAATACTTAAAGAGTATTGGAAAACAGGGGTCTGCACCAGGTGAATTCTTACTTATACATGATATTGACATTGATGATAATGATATAATTCATGTATTAGATAGCCGAGACGCACATCCAAATAAAATAAATTGACTTTTGTCATCCAAAATCTGAATTTCTTTATGACCCTATAATAAAAATTTTTTTTTTATTGTTAAAAAATATTTTTTTGGTTACTTTCCGTTTTGCTTACCATTGTACCTTGGATTTTTTTAGTGCTTAAGAATAGTATGTGAATTCTCCAAGAGAATTATACCAATTTAAAAAACTTTTGCCCAAACAATCTTTAGACTATTAAAATCTTATTGTAAATATGATTTATTTGAGTTCATCTAATAAAATATTGTTACTTTTTATACTAACTGCGTATCAAATTTAGATTTACGTTTTTTCTAAATAGAACTATCATTTGATTTAATAAATAAATTATTAGGGGTTTGTAAAGTTTCAGTTGTTTAAATAAGATTACAAGTTGCTATATTAAAATTCATTCAATCTGAATTAATGTTTTGAATAAGATAATGAACGGAGAAAGAAAAATTAAGGTTTTTGGATTGATTGAGGATTGATATTAGTCATTATTCAAAAATTTTTAATCTGATAATACTATATGCTATCATAACAAAAAGTGAGAATAGTTCTCAATATTGGAAATGTTATATTCAATAGAGAAAAAATTTTGTCAGTTGAATATTGTTAAAATATTTACCTTTACTAATCATTATAAACTATAATCTTTCATTTTATTTATTGACTATACTTGTAAAGTATATTATAAGCAATTTTTTAAATAATATTGAAATTATTTATTAAATTACAATGTTTAAATATAACTTTATATTAATAATCGCATTGATTTATATAAAATATGAAAATTTTCTAAAATTATTCTTACATCAAAATAGAGGTAAGAAAATTTAGTGAATGAAGCATATATTTTATTAAATATTGATTATAAACAAAAACAAAGCATTATTGAAACAGCAAAAAAATATCTTGTGTTAAAGAGGTAAAATCTGTATATGGGATTTATGATATTTTAGTAGTTCTAGAATCATCTGATATACAACAAATAAAGAATTCTATAGATGATCAGCTTTACAAAATGGAGGGGGTCAATAACCTTACATCATTAATTTCGGTGGGATAATTGACCAACGACTATGCAATTATGGTAGTTGGCGCTGGACCTGCAGGATTATCAGCAGGTATTTATATCGCTTGCCAAAGGATTTCATGCCTAGTTATATCTAAAGATCTTGGCGGTCAACTAAATCTAATTCCACGGCTTGAAAATTATCCTGGAACTATTATGTCTAGTGGCCCCTTACTTGCTAAAACCTTAGAAAACCAATACCTTACATTCAAGGGATAGATGGTCTATGATACAATAGAACGGATAGATGAATCTGAAAATGGATTAACAATTAAAACTAATAGATCAGAATATAGCTGTAAATCTATAGTTTTGGCACCAGGTAAAGTACCAAATAACTTAGGGATTGCAAACGAAAATGTATTTGCAAATAAAGGAGTGCATTATTGTACTAAATGCGATGCACCATTTTATCAAGATAGAGTGACAGCTACTGTAGGGGTGGGCGGCTATCTTCTGGAATCTGGAATTCTTCTTTCAAGGATGGCATCAAAGGTATATTTAATTTACAGAGGAGGCTCTTTAGGAGGTGACAAAGAAATAATATCTTCTATAGAAAAAAAAGAGAATGTTGAATTGATTCCCAATTCAATGATTAAAGAGATTCATGGTAACAATATTCTTCAAAAAATTGTTATTAAAGATAACCAAGGTTTAGAAAAGACACTTAACGTCGATGGTCTATTCATTGGAATGGGATCAAAAATCAACTTGGATTTTGTAAGACATCTTGTTAATGTTAATTCAAAGGGCGAAATAGAAGTAACTGAAGGTGGGAAAACAGCACATCCAGCGATATTTGCAGCAGGCGATGCAACAAATATTTTATATAAGCAAATTGTAGCGGCTTGTGGTGATGGAGCTGCAGCGGGCCTCTCTGCTTTTAATTATATCGAGAAATTGAAAGGAAACCAGGAATTAGATCGGATTGGAAAAAGACAATCGGAGATACTATTTTTCACTACTAAATACGAGTGAAGATAAATTTAATATGATTTAACGACTATGAATATAATTTTTTTATAATATTGATCACATAATTTACTACTTTGTAGTTGCATATCTCAATAATAGAAAGCTATTATTTAATAGGATCTATAATCTCCTATAAAATTATAAGATAGCAATATTAAGTATTAGAATTAATTGTTCATATTTTAGGACCGATCCATGTTTTTAAGGAAATAAATATCTAAATAGAAAGAATAAGTTAACAAATATATGATAATCATAAAAAAAGGAAGGTATTTTATTTTCTGATTATTCAAGTCGCAAATATTATAATTGTGTAAAATACAATAAAGATACCGATAAATAAACCTGTACCTTTAAGCATTTCCTAATGAAGACTCTTGTTTCTTTAAAGTATTATTATCTTTGGTAGATATAGCCATTATTATATAATAAAAACTTATAGTACTAAAGATATAATATGCTAAAGTTTATAATTATTTATAATCGAAATTCAAATCAAAGTTCTGAATCTATTAAATATATAATAATTATTATTATTATCTATTTATTGTATTGATAATATAATAATAAGTTTGATCCTTTCTTCTGAAATGAACCATTATTAATTTCCATCAATTGATAATAATCACACAAAATAAAGAATTATAGAGAAAAATCAATAAAGAGAATATACTATTAAAATTAGGTTTCTAAATTGAACTAAAACCTTAATATCTAAATATTAGACATTTATATACATGGGATGGGCAAGTAAAATCGCGGGATATTTCTTTGGAGTAATAATTGTTTTATTTGGTTTTCTTTGGATTTCATCGACAATGACAATGTCTGTAATAATTATTGGTTCCATTGGATTGGTGATAGTTTTGGGAGGATTTATCATTATGTATTTAGGTCATAGAACAGGAAAAAAGAATAAACAACTTCAACCACAGTAAATAAAATAATCATTATCTAACATATCATTATTTTCAATTTAACAAGTTTCAACAACAAATGTAGAGAACAATACCTTGTAAATTTTTATCATAAAAAGGATATTACTCTAAGTCGGTCTTTGAAAATATTAAAGAAATGAAAGAATCAACAAAATCTAAATAACCTAATAATTTTAATAAAGATAATATTTAGTCAAATAGTAACCTAGATTCATTTCAAAAACTTATTTTCACAATTTCACAATCAATTATTCTACTATTTAATATCAGAGTATGTGATAATTTGAATAATGATATATATTATTATTGAATTTTTTAGTTATTATATAAATAGATGTATTATTTTTGTATTGTTGTATTTCTTGCAAGTGCTGTTGCGTTAGATTTGGTGTAATCATCAACTAAACATACTCCGATCTTTTTATCACCTTCAATAGAACTGAAATCCATAATTTTATCAAATTCATCACAAATAAAAGTATCCGACCCTAAACCGCCTATTATAATATCTGATCCCTCTCCTCCATTAATCTCATCGTTTCCTTCACTTCCATCAAGATGATCATCTCCTTTT
>JAATVK010000217.1 GCA_014523485.1 Nitrososphaerales archaeon TH5894 | reverse complement strand
TCAAAGGGCTAAAAAAGGGATTTTTATTACTACAGGAAATTTTTCTAAAGATGCGAAGGAATACACATACAAGATAGATAATAAGATTGTCCTGATTGATGGAAAACAATTATGAATTTATGATAGACAAAAATATAGGAGTAAGTTTAGAAAAGTCTTATTTTATTAAGAGATTAGACCAAGATTATTTTAACGAAACAATAGAGTAATCCCTATTCAATTCTCTGTAAATTAGATTCTGTTTTGAAGTTTACAGGTTACAGGTTTATAATAATAATTAACATGATGCTTTTAAAAATATTATTTCAATTGATAAAAAATAGTGATTGTATTGAAATTTCTATATCGTTCCACCGAATCTGACACAGATTAATCTATTGTTCTACAAATTATATTTTATTTAAAATATTAAATTCTTACAAAAAGCTAAATACTATGTAATAGAACCCTGTTATAATGAGAGCTCTAATCCCTCCGAGCCCGGTTTGATAATTCACGTTTTACTCAAAACTAGGCATATGAATATTGAAGATGGTAACTAAAAAGAAACTCATTCAATAATGAAAATTTCAAATATAATAACATTCTTTCTAATTCGGGGAAAAAATTATTTACATTTGTATAGATTGTGAATAACAAAAATTGTTGTCATGATTAAAGAGATCGATTTATAAAAAAATTGCTAAAAGTATTAATTTAGTAATAAATATCATGACAATATAATGATTTACGAAAGCACGTTGAATTATAATAAAATATAATAATATTGAGAATTTATCTCTATTATCATCTTTTAAAATTTTGATTATTTTTAAATAAAGAATACCATTGCTCAAAAACATTAGCATTAAATTTTACAATCGTATCCAAAGTTTTAGTATAATTTTTTATACCGTCACCTGCCACCTCTAAGACATTTGAAATAAATTTATTATTTATATTGTTAAATTCTATAAAATTATTCGTAATTTCGTTTGATTGTCTTCCTAGTTGTTTTGTAAACATGGTAGTGGAATTATTATCTAGTGTCTCAAATACTTGTTTTTGAAATCCAAGGGTCGAATTAATAATATTTTTTGTAGCTTCAATATATCTCATTTGAAGATTTGAAATTGCTTGAATGTAAGTTGGTTGTGTTTTTGCTATCTCGTTTACTATCTTTGTGGTATCTTCCTTTATTGTATTATAAAAACTGTATTCGTTATTCTGTTGTGCAGAATCATGAGAGGATTTGCGATTGTCATCTTTCTCCGTAGAATTTGTCATATTTAATCAATGATAAATGAGGGCACCAAACTATTTATAATTTTGGTCACGTCTATTGTAATTTTTATGTTAGAATATTAGTTTATATATCAACAGTGAAAATAGTTATTAATTTAAATATCTAAAATTGGCAGTTTAAATAATATATAGCTTGTACTGTTATTATTTATATGACTTATGATTATGATGCTGGAACGCTACGATGCCAAATTTGCGCTATGGAATTTCCTTCTAAAGCAGAAGCAGAAAAGCATTATAAGGAAGTCCATTCCAAAGAATATACTTCAATAGGTGAATAAGTTAATTTAATCCTTAAATTATGTAACGTTATAATCATAACAAAGTGAAATTAAACAAAAAAAGATATATAATTTTTAATACATACAATGGTATATGATTGACATGGTATCTTTTCACGAAAATTCTACTATCCCGTTTGAAGAAGTATTAAAAAAATATCAGGAATTTTGGGAAAAATTCTATAATGTTCCAAAGTTTAGTCCATTTTCTTTGACAGAAGAAACATCAAATCTTGTCAAGAATTTACAAGACCTTTTACTAATTACATCAAAAATACAATATTTTAATTTAAATTATGTAACTCAAATTAATAAAACATACACAGAGGCATTAGATAAAATACCACACAATAAAACTGAATACTCAATTCAGTCTGAACAAGATTTGAAGAAATACAGAAGTTTCATACTTGGAACTCTCGAAGAATCGTTTACTAACTTGTTCCAATCTAAAGAGTTTGGAGTTCTTGTTTCTGATTTAATGGGTGCTTATTCTGAATATAATAAATTATTGAGAAATATATCTAAAACATACTTGTTACCCTTAAATCTGTCTTCCAAAGACGATGTTGATATACTTCTCAAAGATATCCAAGAATTGAAACGTGAGGTTCGAGATTTAAGAAAAAGTATAGATATAATAATGAGTGAAGATAATAAAATTGTTAAATAATACTACTACTAATCCTACAAAACAAGAAAATTCTCCAAATGTATCTATATCTCTAGATAAATATAATCAGGATCTATCAAAAAAGATAGATAAATTCACACAACTCTACCAAAATCCTAAGGATATTGATGTAGGTGGTACCGAGCATCAAATAATAAAAGAAACAAACATCTATCGATTATTACATTACAAGCCTATTTTTAAAAAACCGATTAAAACTCCTCTCCTAGTTGTTTATGCCTTAATTAATAAATCTTATATATTAGATTTGCAGGGCGATAAAAGTTGGATCAGGAATCTTTTATTTCAAGGTTTTGATGTTTACCTTATCGACTGGAAACCTCCAACTTTAAATGACAAATATATCAATTTTGATGATTATGTAAATTGTTTCATTGATGATTGTGTGAACCTAATTATAAATGAGTGTTATGTAGATAAGCTAACCTTGCACGGATATTGCATGGGGGCGACAATGTCGGTAATGTACACTACTTTGAATCAACGTAAAATTAAGAATTTAGTAACTTTAGCACCTGTAATTGATACTAGCAAAGATCTCACAGTAATTGGAAATTTCGGCAGAACCATGGATGTTGATAGAATTATCGACTCAGTAGGAAATATGCATCCACAATTACTTCGTACTTGCTTTTCGGCTCTTAAACCATTTAAACAAGGTATGAACAAATACTTCACACTTCTCGAGCATATAGATGATAAAAAATTCGTTGAAAATTTCTTAAGAATAGAAAAATGGTTATATGATGTACCTCCTATAACAGGCGAGGTGTTTAAACAATGGATAAAAGATATTTACCAAAATAATCTTTTAGCAAAAAATAAATTGAAATTAGGATCTAAAGTAATAGATCTATCAAAAATCTATATCCCCGTGTTAAACATAGTCGCTGACGAAGACCATCTCGTTTCTCCCGAAGGAAGTGTCGCATTAAATAATCTAGTATCAAGTATAGATAAGAGATTAATGAGATTTCCAACTGGACATGTTGGCTTAATTGCTAGTAGCTATTCACAATTAAATGTACTTCCAAGAGTTGGAAAATGGTTATTTTCTAGATCTGATGTTTAAAAATAAAGCTATTATACTAGATGAAACTCAGGTTTTTTAATGAAATAGTCTATTAATCTTTTGAGTTTTGTAGATTAATATATAAAAAATAAGAATTTTCTCTTAGTTACAATATGAATAGATTTTACGTTAACAAACTTTTTTTATTCGATGATAACGTAATTATATATGATTCCATACGAATTTATTTATTCATTTACAAATACTATATTACACCTTGACAAATCAATTCGTTGGGTCGGTTTAACTAATCGAGAAGGCTTAATTCTTAATGAAAAATATCGTGAGGATCTGCATCCTCTACTTACGGAAGAAGAGAATGAAGAATATGCGTCTAACGCAATTTCAAGACAAAAAACGAGATCAAAATTTGAACAAAAAATAGGGAAATTAATATATGCTTTTGGAAAATATGAAAAACTTAATAGAGCTACCATCCCTATCAATGGTAATTACTTTTTGCTCATGAGTCTAGATTTCGACGAACTCGATTTTGATAAAATAATCATGGATAAAGTTCTACCTTTAATAAGCGAAACTAAGGAACAATTTGTATCGATATAACAAGAAGAATATTGCCATTTATTTTACAGAAAGATTAATAAAATGAAATATTTTAAATAATTAAAATCTCTTTAATTATATAGCATATTTCCTGGTCATAGTGATATTGTTGATAGGAAAATTTATTTATATTAATTGAAATAAATTTTATATAAAGATTATATTTATGGGGTTTAAAATTGGAATATAAATTGGCCATACGAAAAAACTATAGATAATATTCATTATATACGATTACAAGTAATAAAAATTTTTTTTAATGTAACATTGATGTTATTATTAATTACCTCTTGGTTAATTTTTCTAGAATGTCATTCATAAAGAGCAACCAAAAATCAATAATTTATTAAACAATAACTAATTATAGTGATAATTGTATTATCGTTTTCAGTATTTATATTGTCAAGGCAAAAGATTATGATTATCGATGATGAAATCGATATCACCAATTTATTTAAAGAAATCCTAACTAGTGCTGGATATGAGGTGAAATGTTTTAATGATCCTTTAAAGGCATTAGCAGAGTGTACCAAAAATCATAATAAATATGTCTTGATTATTTCAGATGTACGAATGCCTAAAATGAGTGGGATAGAATTGGTAAAAAAGATAGCTGAAATTGATAATAACATAAAAGTCATCTTAATGACCGCATTTGATATCACAGGAGAAGAGTTAAAAGAAGTTAAAATTGAAAAATTTTTGAATAAACCTATTTATTTAAAGAAATTGGTTGAGATAGTTAAAATGTCCTTGTCAGACTAATAAACATTTTTTCAATTTTATATCTACATAACCATCTAATTGGATTTCAATTCTGATTCTAACATTTTATTTTTTAAATAAGAATCTATATTTCTTATAACATTCGGATTATCTTCTAGATATTTCTCCATTCTTTTATCACTATAATTTATATCAGAGTAAGTTATTATTCCATTTTTCGGATTGTAGGTATATTTAATTGTTATAAATCCAGAAAGAGTCTGCCCTTCACCAGGAAATTTTATAGCAATTAAATCATAAAGCTTAATAGTCTTCGATTTTGATTTGGATGTCTTTTTCGCATTAGATACCATTTTTGGCTGTGGTGTAATATGGTCATCATAACTTAAATTGCTCCCATTATCTTTAAAACAAGTTTCAAAGGGCATATTCGATACGTATATATACTAAATCATAAACTATTTAAATGCTAAAATAAATTATACCTACATATATTCTCTATTAAAGATTCATTACTGATAATTATTAAATATTTTCTACTGAATGTAATCAAAAATCATTAAGTAGGTTAAACAATATACATATATAATTCCATATATAAAATCTAAATTTTATTAAATCAAATAAAATATGATAGTTGCAAGATATTAGTGATATAATAAAACTAGAAGTAAGTTATTCAAAACTTATTCTATGATTACATGATTTTTATACACTGTAGGCAACAGCCAAAAAGATTTGACATAGATATATCAGATTAATAAATATCTTATACCTCAATGGAATTATATATATAGGAAGAGTGAGATTTTTTAGAACAAAACTTAATTTGCATAAGATAATTCAAAATGGAAAATAAAAATTAATATATAATTTTCCTTCTTCTATTAATAGTGTAACTGAGGCAGAGCGACTTATTATTTTATAAACATTCTTTATCAGAATGTGCAAAATTAATTCCTAAGGTTCACCCAAAACTATTATTAGATTTGATCTACTTTGAAACTTCATATAAAGATTGGGAGGAAGTGTTTTGTTAAAGATCGTATATTCTTCAAATTCTAAAGTGGATATAAATAACAAGAATGAGGAAATATATAAAACATATCAAAAGATGCCTGATGAGGTAATAGAGGATAGAACATAAGAGTTAAACTTCTTCCATTTTATATCAAAACTTAAATTAATAAAGGTGATATGATATTGAATTCGTTACTAATTCACCTATCTTAGCATCAACAGATTCTTATTCAGAACTTCATAAATAATGATTTAATTATTTTCTTTTAAATATATTGTTTCAGTTTTATCAATATTTATCTTTAAGGATGTGTTATTTCTAAAAAATTTCTAATGCAACAAATGTAGAATAGATGTTAATTTTAATATGTTATCTTTGAAATAGTAATTTTTATTAAATAATTTTATGTAAATAAGAAAGGTGTTACATAGGAGTATATTTATTTTTAAATATTGGATTAACTATTTATTGTAAAAAAATTTGATTATAAGCTAATTAAGTCAGTTTATTATATCCTTTCTCAGAATTCTTTCAATCCGTTTTTCTTCTACCACCATGAGAAGCTCTACCTCCTTCTCTTGCAACTCTTGCTCTTGTTTCATCATCCGTCGCTTGTAAACCTCTTTCACCATGAGGAGCTTTACCACCTTCTCTTGCAACTCTTGCTCTTGTTTCATCGTTGGCAGATGCCAATCCTCTATTAGTATTTTTTTTATTATCTTTAGCCATTACCTTTGAGTAATCTCTAATTTATTAAAAGGTTATAGATAAATTATATAAATTATTCTTTAAATACATGTTTATGAAGATAATGGACGTATCAATACTATTTGTAACTGTCTTAAGGAATTAACTCGAAGGTAGATGGAAGGCCAAATTTATCATATATACTTTAAAGCAAATAATGGATATTTAGTTTAGGAGTTTGAATTTCTCTAAGATAGTAAAAATCTTTAAAAAGAAACAAGGAAAAATGTATAGTATCTATATAATTTCCTATAATATCATTATTTGTGGAATATAAAATTATCATACTAATAATAAGTATTCAACCTAAATAAATAAACTAAACCAGTAGAAAAATAAATATTGATACTTTTGGTATATTAATAATGACTATTTAATTCTATAATAATGCAAAAACTTGGACTTAGGAATACATTATAGGATCATTTTTTGAATCATGAATTAATTGGGATTGTTCTTGTTGTTGTTTAATAGATTTAATTAAATTAATTAACTTGTGTTTCATTTCTTCTCCTTGTTTTTTTAATTCTGTTGTATCTACTCTAAAGTTATTATTAGAAATTGTATTTTGTAATAATTCAATTGTTAATGCAGCACCGTCAGGATCTGGTATGCCTGATTGAGTGGGAATAAAAATCACTGAACAAGAAATATTATGTGATATACATGAAGATAATAAACCTCCTGCTATACCTCCTATAAAAGTACTTGAACCTTCAATTAGAGATTCAATATTTAAGTCCTTTTTATTATTATTGGAATTAATAATCTTACTTTCATCACTTGATAAAATAATAGGATTGCGTTTGGAATGAGATATTACCGGAGAATTAACCTCGGTATCAGAAACTCGGCCAATAGACATTCCATCAATAACAAAAACATTATTAATACCAATATCTTCGGCCCACGTAGCAAGAGCATCTAATACTGAATGCAATCCATTAATCATTATGGGAGCTTCGCATACCACTGCACAAATAGTACCTTCTGAATTTGAGTAAATCCTAAAAGGATGATGTAATTTACCATCCATAAAAATAACACCAGGAACTATAAATTCTGACTCAAAACAAAAAATTTGTTGCATCTCTAATTTTTTAATGACATAATTAATGCTTATTGAACCCACCAAACCAGGACCAGGAAAACCTGCAATAAGTAAAGGATTATTTAATTTTATTGTATTTGGTAATGAAAATAATGAAGTCTTTCCATCATAAGAAGAGAATTTGGTATGTTGTACCATTTAAATTCACTGTCAAATTGTATTACATACTATTTAATCATAGAGGGTAAAGAACTTAATATTACATATTTTAAGGCCTTTACCTTTTCATTGAAAG
>JAATVK010000029.1 GCA_014523485.1 Nitrososphaerales archaeon TH5894 | reverse complement strand
ATTGATAAGAGATTCTAGTGGAAATGGTAGACATCTTTTCGAAAGAGAATGTTCTATTCAAAGAAGACACCAAAAACTTATTGAAATGTCTCCTTCCCCAGTTGTAAATAAGGAGAGGAGAGAGAAAGTAGGCGAAATTGCTGTTCGTGCATCTACTGCACTTGACTATTTAAATGCTGGTACAGCCGAATTTTTGGCTGATGCGGAAGGAAATTTTTATTTTATTGAAATTAATGCTAGATTGCAAGTAGAACATCCAATCACTGAAATTGTTACCGGCAAGGATTTGGTTAAGTTACAAATTCATGTCGCTCAAGGTGAAGAACTACCATTTAAACAAGAGGATCTTGAATTAAAAGGTTCTGCAATAGAATGTCGTATCAATTCAGAAGACCCTTTTTATGATTTCGCTCCTTCTGTAGGATATGTTCCAAATTGTAATCTTCCGGCTGGCCCTGGCGTGAGAGTTGATACTTATCTCTACCCTGGTTGTAATGTTTCTGGGTATTATGATTCATTAATTGCTAAATTAATTACTTATGGTGGACACTTTAATGAAGCACGCATACGAATGAAGAATGCTTTATCTGAATTTACCATTGAAGGAATAAATACTACGATACCAATTCACAAAACAATTATAGAAGAATCAAATTTTATTAATGGCAATATTTCTACTGATTATATCGAAAAATATAATATAATCGAAAAGATGAAACATAAAAGAACTCAGGAATACAAAGAAAAAGCATATGCAGCCATTTCTGGAATTCTATTACAGTCTGAATTTGTAAAAAAATCTTATTTAGCTCACAGAATAGATAGAGGTCAAAAGTCAATGGATGCAGGAGGATTTTTTTAATGGAATTTCAAATAGAAGGTAATGCTAATAAAATTAATGCTGAGTTAGTTTACAATAAAGGATCGGGTGATCTTTTATTTGTTATAGATGACCAGCAATATAATCTAAAACTTTTAAAATCTACAGCCAATGAATTTGAATTTATTTTAGACAATACATATCATTATGTTAAAATACTTCCTTCTACGGAAACAAAATATAAAATTTATATCGATGGAATAGAAGTTGAAATTAAGAAACATTCAAAAATAACAGAAATAATAGAAAAAACATTAAAGGCTAAAGGTACTGCTTATCAAGCTAATAACGTAACTAGCCAAATACCAGGTAGAGTGGTTAAGGTCTCTGTTTCAAATGGTGATAAAGTAAAGGAAGGGGAACCCATTATGGTCCTTGAATCTATGAAAATGCAAATTGCTATAAAATCTCATAAAGAGGGGATTATAAAGGAAATTAAAGTAAAAGAAGGATCAACGGTCTCACGAAATGAAATTGTTGCAATAATAGAGTAGGCATTATATATTTCAAAATATTTATTATACATAAAATTATCTTTACAAGGTCAAAAGACCTGGGTTAATAAGTTGGTGATCTCAAGTCCAACATATATTATCTTATTTTCTATTTAGCTAATATAAAAAAGGATTTTCAATGCCTTGTATATGTTTAAGTGATTTAGATCTTTCTAATTCCATTATGTTCCTCTTTCATGATCTATTGTAGTCACTTAAGAATGATGCAGTATGCTTCAAGTCTTCTTTGAAAAATTGAATAAAAGGATCATTAACAGATAGTTGAATTAAATTAATATGAGTTAATCATTTAGTCAATTTTAAATTAAGGCATTTCATCATTATAACCTTAAAATTTTCCTGTTGTGAAAAAAGGAAGTACAATTTGTTATCATTTAAATCGCTTAATTTATTTTTCATTTAGTATTAACTAAGTCAAAGATAGAGACATATCCTAGGTTTTAAAAAATTCTTCCCAGTTGACACTTTCAAACCTTGATAAATGTATAATCGCGTCTAGTTTTAATCTCTATATTGCGTAGGCGAAAATTTTCTAAGCTCTTTGATTCTACGACTCAAAGTTCTAATAGTTTTATCTATTTCTTCCTTGGTATTTTGTATTCCTAAAGTAAACCTAATTGAACCTGAAATCTCCTCATGATTCAAACCAATAGCTTTCAAAACATGAGACTCTTTTTGCAGGTTGGCAGAGCAAGCAGAGCCTGTAGATGCCAATATTCCATCTTCATCTAATTTAATTAGTAAATCTTCACCATTTATCCCTAAAAAAGTAAAATTGACATTATTGGGTAATCTACTTTCAAGGGAGCCATTTAACATACTACCAGAGATTTCCTCATTTATTCTATTAATAAAGTAATCTCTTAAATAATATAAGTAGTGAAAATTTTCTTTTAGATTCAGCATGCTTATTTCTGATGCTTTTCCAAAACCTACAATTCCAGGAACATTTTCGGTTCCTGATCTAAAGGTTAACTCTTGTCCGCCTCCTTGAATTAAAGGTTCAAAATTTACCTTTTCACGCACGTATAAGGCACCTACTCCTTTTGGCCCATTAATTTTATGAGAAGACAATGATAATGAATCAAGATCCAATTCTTTAACATTTACCGGTATTTTTCCTACCGCTTGAACAGCATCAGAATGAAATATTATCCTTTTGTCAAAGTTATGAACAATTTCTGAGAATTCTTTGATTGGTTGAATAACACCGATTTCATTATTAGCTAGCATTATACTGACTAACGCTGTTTTTTCCGTAAGATGGTTTTTTAGTTCAGTTCTATCGATAATACCTTTTTTATCTACATTTAAATAGGCGACGGTAAAGCCATCCTTTTCTAAATAATGACAGGTTTCTAGTATTGCATCGTGTTCAATAGAACTAGTAATAATATGGTTTTTTTCCCCTTGATAATTTCTAATACATTTGCTTATTCCCTTCAAAGCAAAATTATCTGACTCAGTTCCACCCGATGTAAAAAAAATTTCGCTGGATTTAGCACCTATAAGAGAGGCAACTCTCCTTCTGGCAATTCGAATTGCCATCTTTGATTTTATTCCATAGGTATGGATTGAAGAAGGGTTACCATATAAATCTCCTAGATATGGTATCATTTCATTAATTGTTTCCTGGAGGACAGGAGTTGATGCAGCATGATCTAGGTAAATTAAATGGTTATTGGATTTATTTTCACTCAAGTTAGTCATTAATCACTATTAGCTGACCAGATCTATACCCGTATAAATCTAAAGACGCATATTTGAAACCAATATTTTTTAATTCTAGATCTAACTGATTAAGTTTTATTTTATTAAACATTTTTTCCATTTCATCTCTTCCAACTTCTATTCTTGCGATCTCCCCATGATCCCTTACTCTAACATGACTTATATCAAATAACTCCTTAACCTTTTCTTCTGCTATTTCTATTTTTTTTAATTTTTCTTGAGTTATGTTATTACCATAAGGAATTCTAGAAGCTAAACATGAATTAGAAGGCTTATTTGCAACACTAATATTATATTCTCTAGCAATTTCTCTTATTTCTTTTTTTCCAATTCTTTGTTCTAATAACGGGCTTTTGATTTTATATTCTCTCATCGCTTTCAAGCCAGGACGATAATCATTAGTATCGTCCAAATGAGTACCATCAACGATGTCAGTTACATGATATTCCTTTTCGTATCTTTTGATATTTTCCCCCAAACTTTTTCTACAGTAATAACATCTGTTAATATCATTTTTTACAAAATTCTCATCTTCTAACTCGTTATACTCAATTATTATATGTTGTATTCCTATTTCATGGGCCACTCTCTTTGCATCTTCTAGTTCAAATAATGCCAGAGTTTTGTAATTGGCAGTAATAGCAATTGCTTTCTCACCTAAGGCTTTTTTTGCAGCTAAAGCCACTATCGCACTATCTACCCCACCTGATAATGCGATGAATACATTTCCTTTTGTATTCTTTTTAAACCACTCTTTTAATTGTAAAAGACTTTGTTCACTACTCATAGCTATTCGCCTTAAATTTTTTAAATATCTGAAACATAACTAATTCTTGAATTGCTTTTAAGGAACTATCTTCACTATTTGCTATTTTCTTCAAATCATTAAATTCTGGTTTGATATTGATTATGTTATTTGATGAATCTTTTGTTATTTTTACTTTGACATCATACTTTGAATGATTAATAGTTACCTTTATAATTATTATGTTCCTTTCTAAAGTTATTCTATTTATTTCATTTATTCTTATACCTGATGTTCCAGTTTCTTTAAATAACTTATCAATAAGACTATTAGTTTTAACTATATCAGAAATAACTCTTATTATGTTTACAGGTCGATTTTTCTTGGTTATTCCTGGAATAATTGTTACATCTCTTGCTCCTTCTTCCATCAAAACTTCTATTAAATTACCAACAATCTCTCCATTTACGTCATCTATATTTGTTTCAATTAAAAACATTTTTTCATTACCTACATCAGAAATAACCGGATCCTTTCCTAAAACTATCCTTAAAACGTTGGGTCTGTTTTTTAGGTTTCTATGACCTGCCCCAAGACCAATTCTTTCTGGAATAATAGGAGGATAATATCTTATACATTCAGAGGAAAGATTAACTAACATTGCTGCTCCTGTAGGTGTAGTTAGTTCTCCTTGATCATTGCCAGTTAAAACAAATGACTTTCCTTTAAAAATTTCTAGAATTGCATTTGTAGGATTTGGAATGGTTCCATGAGAAAAAGTAGTTAAACCATTACCTATGGAGATATAAGTAGATAATATTTTCGAATTAAAAATCCTTAAATCTTCTAATGCAATTGCACATCCGATTAAATCAGCTAAAGTATCAATACTGGAAGCTTCATGGAGATATACTTGATCTAATGATTCTCCGTGGATTTTTGCCTCTGCCTCTATCAAAGTCTTTATTGAATCCATAATAAAAGACTTAGAACGAGGTTTTAAATCCAAATATTCTGTAAATTTGGAGATATTTTTAATTATTTCAATTCCTTTTCTTTCGTGAATTTTGTCTTGATATTCCAAATAGAATCTAGTTGCAGTAAATCCATTAGAATTAACCTTCTCAAATTTGACATCTTTTATTTTGCTCCCTTGAATAATGTCTTCACAGCGGTATATTGAATCAATTACCTTTTTTTTATTTGCTCCTAGATCTATTAATGCAGATAACATCATATCGCCTGATAAACCAGCAAGCTGAGCATCAATAATAGCAATTTTCGACAACTTAATACATTATAATAATAATTAAACATAAATTAAAATTACTTATTTTATCAAAATGCTTATCAATACAATATTTTTTAGTTACTGCTCGCATTACAAAACATACTTTGAAATTTTCAGTAAACTATAATTTATCCAGAAATAATTCCACTTTATGACAATTACAGTAGTCGGATCTGGAAAAGTAGGTGCATCTGTGGCCTTAAATTGCGCATTAAGAGAACTAGATGATATAATACTTTTGGATGTGATAGAGGGTCTTCCACAAGGTGAAGCAATGGATATAAATCACCAATTATCTGAACGCGGAATAGATTCTAAAATAAAAGGCTCAAATACTTATGAGGACATGAAGAATTCTGATTTTATTGTTCTCGTAGCTGGTATGGGAAGAAAAACTGGAATGACTAGGATGGACTTGTTGAAGATAAACGCTAGTATTGTAAAAGATGTTGCCACTAAAATTTTAACACATGCAAAGAATGCAACCTTAGTTGTTGTTACTAATCCACTCGATCCTATGACTTATTTGGCGTTAAAAACTACAAAAATCAATAAAAACAAGGTATTGGGAATGGGAGGTATGTTAGATTTATCTAGATTTAAAAGTTTTATTCATGATGCTAGTGGTTGCTCAAGGGCTTCAATCCAAGCAATGGTAATAAGCGAACATGGTGAGAATATGTTACCTTTAATACGATTTTCTTCAATTGGTGGACTTCCTATAAGTGAATTTTTATCTAAAGAACAGTGTCAAAAAATTTTTGAAAAAACAAAAAAAGTTGCTGCAGAAGTTATCGCATTAAAAGGCGCAACAGTCTATGCCCCCGGAAATGCAGTCGCAACCATGATTGAAAGTATGAAAAAAAACAAAAAACAAGTAATTCCTGTTTCTGCCTATCTGGATGGAGAATATGGGATTTCTGATTTGTGTCTAGGTGTTCCAGTCGTATTGGGATCCAATGGTATAGAAAAGATAATCGAACTAGAATTAAACGAATTTGAAAGAAAAATTTTTGATCTAGGAGTTACAAGTGTAAGAGAAGCAATTAATTTGATAAATCAAAAATAACATAATGGAATTTGAAGAATTATTAACTCAATACAATAATGGAAATATATCAATTAATGAGCTAAAAAAAAGAATTACCTCTTCCTATATTTACAATATAGGAAAAAATATTGCAAATTTAGATATTAATAGAAATTATCGAAAGGGAATTCCAGAAGTGATATATGCAGCAAATAAAGATTATCCTGATATTGAAAAAATAATTTTAAAAGTATTAAAAATTAACAGTAACATTGTTGTAAGTAAGGTCAAAAAGGAACATAAAAGAAAATTAATAAACTTTGTAAAAAAAAAGAATTTGTATATTGAAATTGGTAGAAGTAGCTCTACTATTTTCTTATCAAAAATTTCAAAATTTAAATACCAACATTATAAAATAGGAATTATTTCAGGAGGTACTTCTGATATCGGTATAGCAGAAGAATCAAGATTAATGGCTAAAGCAATGAATTGTGACTCAATTATTTCATATGACATCGGTATAGCAGGAATTCATCGAATATTTCCAACTCTAGAAAAGATGATTTCAGAAGATGTTCAAGCCGTAGTAGTAGTTGCAGGTATGGAAGGTGCCTTAGCCTCCTTGGTCGCCTCATGCGTAAATGTACCTGTTATCGGAGTTCCTACCTCGGTTGGTTATGGATTTGGTTCTAATGGTATTGCTGCTCTATCTTCAATGCTACAGAGCTGTGCACTTGGATTAACTGTAGTAAATATAGATAATGGGATAGGAGCAGGTTCATTCGCTGCATTGATTGCTAATAGAATGAGCACTATAAAAAATCCTACAGTGGATAAAAATGAGTAATAGAACGTTTATAAGTGCTTGTAAAATTCTGCATTTATTATCAAAAAATTGGAGAAAAAACAATAATGAATTATATAAACACTTTAAAGAGAATTAGAGAAAGAAAAACTAATTATCATAAACGCTCATCGTTATTATTAAGTAAAAAGAAGTTTATAACCATAAAAGTTACAAATCAAAATATTTTAACACAAATAATAGAACCTTTGATCACTGGTGATAAGGTAATTACATCAGCTCATAGTACTAATTTACAAAAAATTGGTTGGAAAGGTTCTTTAAATTCTCTTCCTGCCTGTTACTTAACAGGATTATTACTAGGAAAAAAAGCCATTTTTAAGGGAATTAATAATGCTATACTTTATACAGGTAAAGATACTTTTACGGAAAGGATATCGGCCTGTTTAAAAGGGATAATAGATGGCGGGATCGAGATACCATCGTCTCAAGACTCTTTTCCAAGCACAGAACGAATTTCTGGTGAACATATATCTGCTTATGCATCAGATTTAAAGTCGGATGCAGGAACTTATAATAAAAGATTTTCTACTATTATAAAAAATGGTTTAAATCCTGAAAATTATAAAAGTCATTTTGAGGAGTGTAAAGAAAAAATAATGAATATAGATGTTCAGAATTTTATAAGAAATGAAAATAATAATGTGCAAAAGTCTAATAAACACGACAAGATAAATCAAACTGAAGGGAGACTAAATCAATGAGTCACCAGTTTCGTAGAGAAGAAAAACAAGTAGAATGGAAACCTCGAACAACATTAGGTATGCTTGTTGCAGGTGGCAAGATATCTTCTATGGAACAAGTTTTCGAAAACGGGATGCGTATCCAAGAATCTGAAATTGTAAAACAACTACTTCCTGATATGAAAAGCCAAGTAGTACATGTCGGAATTGTTCAAAAACAAACTGACGCTGGTGAAATGACCAGATTTGATGCATTGGTTGCAGTAGGAAATGAAGGCGGGTGGTTTGGAATAGGTAAAGGAAAGGCAGCACAAATGCGAAATGCGATTGACAAAGCTACTACCGCTTCTTATCTAAATGTTATTCCAATAAAACTTGGATGTGGCAGTTGGGAATGTAGATGTAATCAATTACATTCGATTCCATTTCAGGTATCTGGAAAGGGTGGAAGTGTAACGCTTGAGATATTACCCGGCCCTAGAGGATTAGGGTTGGTAGCGGGAGAAGATATAAAAAAACTATTAAAATTGGCTGGACTTAAAGATGCATGGACTAAATCCTATGGCTCAACAAATACTATGGCTTCAACCACAAAAGCTATATTCAATGCTTTAAGAAGTACATATACAGCAGGTTAATGATGTAATATGGTGTATTTAGTTGTTAGAATTCGTGGAATAGTTAATGTTCCAAGCTGGGCAGATAAAACTTTAGAAAATTTAAACCTGAGAAAAAAGTTTAATGCAACCCTAGTTTCAGAAAATAATCAAACCTTAGGAATGTTACGTAAAGTGAAAGACATTGTTGCTTGGAAATCTGTTGATGAATCAATTATTAAAGAACTCTTGGAAAAAAGAGGGAGAAAAAAAGGATTACATTCGGTAAAGGATTCTAATCATCCCTCAAATAACAAAACTATCGCTGATTTAGCGACTGTGATTCATAAAAATAATATTAGTTTATCTGAATTAGAAGATCTGAAACCTTGGTTTTCATTAAGTCCTCCTAAAGGTGGGTTCAAGAGAAAGACAAAAACTCAATATACTCAGAAAGGTACGCTCGGAGAAAACAACGAATTGATTAATCTAGTAAGGAGAATGATATAAATACTACAAAATTTTATTTATGCAGGAATGATGATGATTTTTCTAATGTTTTCTATTCATAAAAACAAATTAAGGAGTCTTGATTGTGGCTACTAGATTACGAAAAAGTAGGAGGCAACGTGGAACGCGGTATTGTGGATGGGGACAGATTGGTCAACATAGACAGTCCGGTTCCAGAGGTGGTGTGGGACAAGCTGGTAAACATAAGCATTTCTGGATACGTACTGTTATTGAAGAACCAGATCATTTTGGACATCCTCAATCTAAATCTCATCATAAAATTAAAGTAAAAAAATGGGCTAATTTGAGAGATTTGGATTTATTATACACTGAACATATCAAAAACAAATCTAATGAACGTGAAACTTTAGATTTAACTACTCTTGGAATCAACAAGTTGTTAGGAGCAGGAAGGGTCACAACTAAAATGACTGTAAAGGTAGAGCAAATTTCTCGACGGGCAGTTGAGAAAATTAAAGCAATTGGAGGAAATGTAATTTTCAATGAACACAGTTCAGAATGAAGGTTTTATTAGAAAATCAGTAAAAACAATATCGAGATATATTCCCCAAGTAGAAAAACCAAAGAAGAAAATTTCTTTAACCGAAAAATTCGTCTGGTGTGGTATAGCTGTTTTTGCATACTTGGTAATGGGTCAGGTTCCTCTCTATGGTGTCACTGATGAACCTCAATTCGATTTTCTCGCATTTGCACGTGTGATTTTTGCCGCACAACAGGGAACTATATTAGAACTTGGAATAGGACCTATTGTAACTGCTGGATTACTTATGCAATTGCTTAAGGGGTCAGACATTTTAAAATTAAACTTCAAAAATCCTGATGATCGAGCCCTCTTTACTTCAGCAACTAAAATTGTAACTATTATTGTGATTATTGCAGAGGGAGGTCTCTATGGAGCAAGTGTCTATGGACCCTTAGTTGCCTCACCTGACTTTGTACCGATTTTGATAGCACAATTGATATTTACGAGTCTTATTGTAATGCTATTAGATGAATTAATCCAAAAGGGTTGGGGATTAGGATCAGGGATAAGTTTGTTTATTATGGCGGGGGTGGCTCAAACAATCTTATGGAGTGTATTTAGTCCTGTTGCTGGACCTGATGGTCCTGTTGGAATTATTCCTTTTATAATTGATTCTGCAGCAACTGGAGATCTTTCTGATACTTTCTTTAGAAGTGGTCAGTTACCAAGTATTTTTACCTTTATTTTGACTGGAGGTGTTTTGGCCCTTCTTGTATACACACAGGGAATCCATATTGATATTCCAATTGTTTCAACGAAGTATAGAGGCTTTACAGCAGTTTATCCAATTAAACTTCTTTATGTTTCTAATATTCCAGTAATTTTAGCCACAGCATTGGTTGCAAATGCAATTTTTATGGGGCAAATGTTATGGGCAAATTATAATCCACAAAATGATAATCCATTTTTTAACTGGATAGCTCAGTTTGACCCTGGACAACCGCAGACTCCTACCGGTGGATTATTGTATTATATTACCACTCCAAGGGGACTTGATATAGTTGTTCAAGACCCAATTCGGGCAGTAGTGAATATTATCTTTGTAACAGCGATTGTGACTGTATTTGGTCGACTATGGGTTGAACTCGGAGGACTCTCTGCAAAAGCGGCTGCGAAAAATCTCTTAGATGCAGATGTTCAAATACCTGGTTTCAGAAGATCACAGAATTCTGTACAAAATGTGTTAGATAAATATATTCCCTCCGTAACCATAATTGGTGGTATTGCAATTGGACTCTTAGCTTCGATTTCGGATGTATTAGGTCTTTTTGGTGGTGGAATAGGCCTCTTGTTAATGGTAGATATTTTAGTAAACTATTACAACTTATTAATCCGAGAAAAAGTTGATACTACTATGCCCAAATTGGCGGCTTTAATTGGTAGAAAGGACTAAACGTGTCGTAGTGGTTGGAATACCAGGAGTTGGTAAAACCACTATCGTTTCTGGTGTTAAAAGTTCACTAGAAGAAGAAGGAATAAAAATTAATTTGGCAGAATTTGGAAAAATAATGTTAGAAGAAGCAACTAAGTTAAAAATTAAAAATAGAGATGAAATACGTCGCCTTTCTATTGAAGATCAGAAAAAATTGCAAAATCTTGCTGCCAATAAAATTTCAAAAATAGAATCAGATGTAACAATAATTGATACACATTTATTTATAACCACTAAAGAAGGATATTATCCTGGATTACCTCTAGAATTATTAAATCATCTAAAACCAACTAATCTGATATTATTAATTGCAAATCCTGAAGAAATTTATCATAGAAGACAAAATGACTCTTCCAGAGAGAGAGATATAATATCAATGGATTCTATAAAGAATGAAATTGACGTGTCAAAGATGCTAATTTCTTGCTGTTCAATCATATCAGGTGCTCCATTTAAAATTCTTGCGAATCATGAGGGTGCTGTGACAGATTGTACTCAAAAAATGGTTTCATTAATATTGGACACATGAAAAAAAGACATGTAATATGTATTTAGGTGATCTTATTTTACAAATTCCTGGACTTACTCCAACATATACTAAACATCCAATCTTTCCAGATCTATTTTCTGCTATGATTGTAGCTGCTCTAATCTCTATTGGTCTAAATTTTGCGTTCGCGATTCTGCGAAAAAAAACTACTGATATTGATAGACTATCAAAAGTGATGAAAGAAACAAATGAATGGAGAAAAGAATACACCGATGCTATTAGAAAACAGGATAAAGTTAGAATTAACGAGTTAAAGAAAAAGCAAGCCTATGTTAATAAAATGAGTTTAGAAATGCAACAACAACAAATGCGACCTATGATGCTTTATATGATACCTTCATTTATGCTCTGGATTCTTGTATTTCCATCTATTTTTGGACAAACTGTGGCTATTTCACCACTGCAGATCCCGTACATAATGTGTACAGAGGAAAATGTTAAATTAGATACTGCCATTGATGAAAATGGTCAGCCCAAAGGTGTATGCAATATCCCTGGTGAAGTTTTTTTATGGGGTTGGTTTCTTATTACCTCATTGGGAACTAGTGGCCTTGTCGCCAAGTTAACCAAAACCTCACTTCCTAGTATGACATAAATTGGTTACATCTAGTTATAAAAATAAAATATTAAATGGTATTGTAATATCTGGTTGGCCAGCAGTAGGTAAAACCACTATTGCTACAGAATTGGCCAAAGAGTTTGGGTACAAACATTACAATGGTGGAGATGTATTAAAAATCTTGGCTGCAGAGAAAGGTTACTTAGTATCTGGAAATGATTGGTGGGATACTGAGGAAGCAAAAAATTTCATGGAAGAGAGAGAATCAAACCCTTATTTTGATATTGAAGTAGATAGGAAATTGGTAGAAATAGTTAGAATGGGAAAAGTTGTAGTGACTAGTTATACATTGCCATGGTTAGTTCCAGAATCAATTAAAATCTGGTTAAAGGGGTCAAGAAGTAACAGAATTAAAAGAATGGCAAAAAGAGATAATTTGAACCTTAAACACGCAAGAGATGTGATTCAACAACGCGATGATAATAATGTACGTATCTATAATAATTTATATGGATATGAGTTTGGAAAAGATCTTTCTGTTTTTGATTTTGTTTTGGATACCGATTTACTAAATCTTGATTCGCTACTTTTAATATCAAAAAAAATAGTTAAACATTTACGTATTTAGGTCAAATTTACATTTTTTAATTATAATAATGATTAAAATTATTAATATTCTATAAATAATATTTTTAACAATGGATTTAAAACGTAATAAAAATCTCATTCAATTTGATAATTTAATTCAATTATCAGAAAGTGTAACGGATGATAGATATGGTTATTATCCATATGATCGACCCATCCCAATATTATTTGATTATGGTTTAGTATTGATAGATAAGCCATCAGGTCCTACTAGTCATGAAGTGGCATCCTGGGTCAAAAGAATATTGAATATAGATAAATCAGGCCATAGCGGGACATTAGACCCAGGGGCTACAGGTTTACTACCAATGGGATTGGGGGAAAGTACTAAAGCACTCTCAATTTTATTATTAGGACCAAAAGAATATTATTCCATTGCTCGATTTCACTCCAACTTTGATAGAGGCCTCCTTGAAAAAGTATTATCGGAATTTCATGGCGATATATATCAACGGCCTCCACAGCGATCATCAGTAAAGAGAATGACACGAATACGTAGAATTCACGAAATAGAATATGTCGAAGAAAACGAAAAACTTATTCTTCTTCGAATATTATGTCAAGCTGGGACATATATAAGAAAATTAATTTACGATATTGGAGAGATTATGGGTTCCGGAGCTACTATGGTTGAACTTCGTCGTACTCGAGTCAGTCATTTCTTTGAAAGGGACGGTCTAATCAAACTTCATGATTTGTACAATGCTTTTTATCTGTATAAGCAGAAAAATGAGGAGGAAAATCTTAGGAATATGATAAAGCCTGTTGAGATATGCTTTAAGGAACTCTCAACAGTTGTTATTAGAGATACAGCAGTAGATGCTCTTTGTCACGGTGCACAACTAGCCATCCCAGGAATTTCTGAAATTTCACCATCCATTCAAAAGGATGATTTGGTAGCTATATACACTTTAAAAGGAGAAATAGTAGGACTAGCCCAGTCTCTTATGAATATAAATGAAATAGTTTCTACTAAAAATGGTATTTCTTTTACCATGAAGCGACTCATTATGAAACCAAATACGTATCCTAAAGGTTGGCGTTAGTAATTTATAAATAGTAAGATACTCAATTCGATTGAAATAACCAGGTAAAACTTTCCGGATTGCGAATTAAATTAAATAGTTTCTCCTATACCAGGAGTCTTTTTATCTAATTTAGCAATATTTTTGGCAAGATTTTCCATTGTTCCTGGTATATGACATTTACACATACAATCAGGACATTCAACATGGTTGTTTCTTTTACAATAATGAGAAATTTCTGCACTATTCATTATCAATAGAAAAATTCCTGATACCTTATTTTTATTTTATCATAAGGAATTATTTTGCCAAAATTAACATTAGAAAATGTTATCCAATAGATTATATTTTCCACTTTATTCTTTTATTATAATTTAATATGACTTACTGCCGGGGTAGCCTAGCCTGGTAGGGCGCAAGCCTGGAATTGTCAAGAAAGCTTGTGACTGCAAGGTCTCGAGGGTTCGAATCCCTCTCCCGGCGCCATACTTAGGTGTCTAAATACTGTCGACCATTATTCAATTATTCAACTCAATTAGATATTGTTTTATTTTATAAATTCATTATATTGTATTCCTTCTTCAGTTGTATTTCGTCTGAAATTCATATGCAATGAATGAATAACTATTATGATATTTTAAATATGTAATTCACTCATACCCGGTAGATTCTCACATGACTTGTAATATTTCTCGAAATAGGTTCTAAACCAATACTTTACTAGGAGGTTAATACTTGTATTTAAAATCATAAAATATTATTTTTTATACAATCGAAAAATTGTACATTATTTTGTATATCAATAATATTTTATTTGTATTTGCTCTAGTACACTGTTAAAATATTACAATTTTTTTATTATTCAAATTTTCATGTTTACTATTGATTTAAACTAATCAATTTCGTTGGTAAAGTAAGGGAACATAATCGTGAATCTAAAATATTCAACGATGAGTTAATCATATTTGAATACCATTATTAATTTATGGTACAAAATAAACAATAAAACTTGCGCATATAACTCCAATGATAATCAATGCAGTTAAAATAATTCCTTTTTTTGTAACTTTGTTTCTAATTTCCCTATTTTTATTCAGACTAATTATTATAAATTGCTTATTTATTTATTTTTTTATCGTAAAAACTAGGAATACTTCTTTAGTATTTCGGTTTTTTTCGCATTCTTCTCTCTAATTTCGCAAACTTTTTGCTACCAGATCTCTTTTCACTATAAGCATGAGTTCTTTTAAAATCTTTCTTCATCCATTTTATATTTTTATAACTTTAATAAATACTTACAATCATTAAACCTCAGTATAAATTGATGATAAATATAAATTAATAAATATAAATTCCTATATTTCCTAACCAATATGATCTTTATATACCTGAGTTGTCTAAAGTTTTTATAATCTAGCCCATAATTTATGTTGTGGAAAATGTCTGTATTTTAGGCGCTGGTAGTACCAAATATGGTAGGCTTAATGAAGATATCATAGAAATAGCTCTTGCGGCCTCAGTTGATGCAATTGAATCGGCAGGAATATCACCTAGAGATATTCAAGCTGGATATCTTTCAAATGTTTTTGGGGTTGCCGATAAACAAGTACATATGGCTCCAGTAATTATGAGCAATTTAGGAATTTCACATGTTCCGGGTTTGACTATTGAATCAGCATGTGGATCTGGTTCTGTGATGTTTAGGGAAGCATTTGCAAATATACGTGCTGGATTTTACGATTGCGTATTGGCTCTAGGGGTGGAAAAAGTAACTCATACGGGAACAAATCAGAGTACTACTCTATTTTCTTATTGTTCAGATTTCTTTTACGAAGGCGGAAATGGTGCTTCATTCCCTGGCTTGTTTGCTTCAATTGCTCGAGCATATATGACTAAGTATAAAGCGAATGAAGAAGATCTGGCTCATGTTGCTGTAAAAAACCATGAAAATGGATTATTAAATCCTAAGGCCCATGTAAGGAAGAAGATAACAGTTGAAGATGTGCTTAATTCACCTGTAGTTGCTTCTCCATTAAAATTATATGATTGTTGTCCTTTTTCAGATGGAGCCTCTGCTGTAATTCTCTGTAATGAAAATTTTGCAAAAAAAAGTGGAAAACCTTATGTTCAGGTTATTGGATCGGGTAGAGGAGGTTCTCCTGCTGCAGTTCAAGGTAGAAATGATATATCAACTATTCCCGGTACAGTTATTGCTGCTAAACAAGCCTATAAAATGGCTGGAATATCTGCTCATGATGTCGACTTTGCTGAAGTTCATGATTGTTTTACAATTGCAGAGATTATAGACGTGGAAGATCTCGGTTTTTTCCCGAAAGGTAAAGCTGCTAGAGAAATTAGAGATGGAGCTACTTCCAGAAAAGGAAAGATTCCAATTAATCCATCAGGAGGATTGAAATCAAAAGGTCATCCTATAGGAGCTACTGGAATTGGTCAAATTGTTGAAGTTTTTGAACAGTTCTCTGGACAGGCTGGAGAAAGAACTATTAACGATGCAGAAATTGCCCTAACTCATAATTTTGGAGCGACTGGTGCTAGTGCTGCTGTGCATATATTTAAAAAGGTGAATTAAACCACATTGAAAAATCCTAAAAGTATAAGCGTTAGACAGAAATTTATTGCATCTGCGAAGAATTCCAAGATATTAACAAGGAAATGTAAAGATTGTAGCACAATAATGCTCGCTACGATATTGTATTGTGAAAAATGTCATGGTAAAAATTTTAATATAATTGAATATCCCGGCAGTGGTTATGTAACTACCTTTACTATTCATACAGTTCCTCCTGAAGGATTTGAGGATGTAGATAGTTATGCTTGGGTTGTTTTTACTCTCGATGATATTTTAGTTCGCGCTTCGGGATTTTTACCTAATATTAAAAAACCATCAGATTTACCTATTGGATCAAAGGTTAATGTTCAGGGGTTTGACGAAAAACATGGATTAGTCTTGAAAAAACTTTGACCTCACTATTCATTTAAGTTAATTTATCAAATAGAACTAAAATTTATGAAATCAATTTGTCTAGTTAGATTAACTATAACCTTAACATTCTATTATTTTATTAAAAAATTATGGATAAGTATCCTCAGTTAAAGACAAAACTCTCTAATGCAAGTACTGTTGTTAACAATCAACTTGCAAAGCTGAGGATAATGGATAGCCGATTTAATACTTTAGAAGTTGACTTAAATAATAAAGTCATTAACAATTTAAGAAATGGTGATAAAGTACGTGCAAAAGTATTAGCAAATGAATTAGCACAGATTAGAAAAATCAAATGTACAACTCAAAAACTATTGATGAGTTTAGAAGTCATAGTAATAAGATTTTCTACAGTATCAGAATTTGCTGAAATTCTTGATACTATTAATCCCATGATCGAAACAATTAATGAAATTAAGGATGATATAAATAGAACCGTTCCCGTTGCTTCTAGTATTATTTCTGAGATGTCAACATTAACATCAGATGTGTTGATGCAGGCAAATGTGAATGTGGATATCCATCATATCTCTATCCCAGTTAATTCTGATGCACTCGAAATTCTTAATGAAGCACAAAATATCATGGAAGAAGAAACAAAGTCAAAACTTCCAGAAATACCTATTAGCATAAATCATAATACTAAATATCTGTCAAAGAAAAATGAACTTGTAGCTAAAAACTCCGAAGTATTATTAGAAGCTTAATTCAAAGGTTATTCCGATCACTATCCATTACATCAATTGTATAAAAAACTTTACAAAGTAGTTTTAATTACA
>JAATVK010000028.1 GCA_014523485.1 Nitrososphaerales archaeon TH5894 | reverse complement strand
TGTTATTCATAACCGGTGCAATGGAGCGAGTACAATCACAAATAGTTAATAAGACAGGACCCAAACGTGGAAGTATTCTCGAATCCGCCTCTCGAAGGGTCAGAATGATATTTTCCGTTATGGCTAGCCCAAATCGTATAGATATTCTTCGAATTCTTTATTCTAAAGGTCCTTTGACTTATTCTGAATTAAAATCTCTTGCTGGCTTCAAATCCAAAAAAGAATCAGGCAAGTTCGCCTATCATTTAAGAAAATTACTACGTCAATCCTTGGTATCTCTTAATAAAGCAGAAAGACGATATACAATTACTAACCTCGGTAAATTAGTATTAAGTCTCGCACGTCAAATTGAAGAAAGATCTATTATCGAAAGTGGTAAATTATATGTGAGGACTACAAAACCCTCAATTGAAGAATTCGATTCCAACAAAATAATCCAATCTTTAGTCAGAGAAGCTAATATGCCCTTAGAACTTGCCCATAAAATTACAGAAGAGGTGGAAAATAAAATTTATAAACTTCAAACCTCTTATCTTACATCTTCACTTATAAGGGAAATGACTAATTCCATATTAGTTGAGCATGGATATGATGATTATAGAAATAAGCTCGCAAGATTAGGCCTACCTCCATCAGATATGGTATCTCTTATTCATGACACTAGCATTAGTAGTATGGAAATTCCCGATCTTGTTGTTAAAACATCTGAGTCAATTTTTACAGAGTATCTTTTGAACAGTTCTTTACCAAAGGATATTGTTGATATGCACTTGACTGGAGAGATCAATATAGGTAAAAGTGGATTTTGGAATATTATTCCAGATGTAATTTTTACTAATATCAATTCTATAATCAATATTTTTGAAGGTATTAAAGGACGATATCTAACAGTCTCTAGGATCTTTCAAGCCAATACAGTGCTAACACCTTCATCTATTGTCTCAATTATTCTTTCCTTATTAAGCAGGGAAGCCTCAAGAGAAATTGTTATTGAAGGATTTTTAGACTTTATCCAAAAGAATAGCGAAACAGGTCCACTCCTGAGAGATAATATAGAAAATATTTTCTTTTTAACCTCTACTATCTCCTCCTATGGGTCGTTCTCTCCACGTGTTACATTATCTATTAACTCGAGTAATTATGATATTTCTATTGTTAATTCTCTCTTAGAGGGATATGAAAAATATATATCCATTACAGCCATTCCTACCATAGCTCTTTCCTTTGTTTATGATGACCTTGATCATATTGATCCTTTTATTGATAAACTTGTACAGCTTGCCAAATCCGGAGGGATTATATCTTTTTCAAAAAAGAAAGTTCGCTCACGGTATGGATTATGTAAATCTGAAGAAATGCCGAACACAAGTACAGTTGTTGTATTACAATCTTTATCAATTAATCTCCCAAGAATAGCATATCAATCGAATAAAGATGAAACCTATTTCAGGGCAAGATTGGCAATATTATTAAAGCCTCTTCTTTCTATAATAACCCAACGTTTTCTCTCAATTTTGAATTTAATTCAAAATGGAACAATTCCTATAGTAAGTCAATCGACATCTAATTTGCAATTGGGAAAAATCGATGCTATGGTTAATCTAGTAGGAATTCAGGAATCTGTTTATGATATTTTAGGATATCATCCTGAAAATAACGAGGGTCAGAATGTGATAAAAAAGGTTATTCAAACTGCTGTTGATATAATCAATGAGAAAAACAAAGAAAATCACGGAAATGCAGAAATTAGGATAACAATGCTAAAAGACGATAGTACGTTTCGATTTAAAGACTTGGATGTTGAGAAATATGGAAAATCATTAACGAATAATACTGACAAAAATACGAATTATTCTCAAGGATTAATTCTCGATGGCGAAAAAATTGTTTCAGATTCCCTTGATTTGGAGCCAATAATAGAATATTATTCATCTGTTGAAGGACTTTTAAAAGGAGGCGTTTCTATTGATTTGGATATTACAAATGTTAATGACAATAATGATGTAAAAAAGGTTATTAAATCATCTGCTAAGCTTCCTTTTTTTTATCTTGCTCAGAACTTCTCCATATGTAATATATGTGGAGAACGTTTTTTTATCTCTAATTTAAAAATTTGTAAGAAATGTGATTCTTTTAAAATTTCTTCTATTTTGACATAATTTTTCTATTATTTTTTCTTAAACTTAGTCACGTTCTGTTACACGAACAAAAAATTTAACTAGTTATTTTCTAATATATTATTATGTACTATCCGTAGAGAAAAGTAAACTAATTTATTGATAGGATTTTTAGCTAATTATGTTGCATAATAATAAAATTTAAGTGTTATATCATTTAAGATATAGATTGAATTTGGACGGCGAATTGTATGGGAGTATCAGAAATAGATAAAACTAAAAATAAATCGGTATTTAAAATAAAAAAACGAGATGGTAGAGTAGTCAATTTTGATGAATCAAAGATAGCACAGGCAATCTATAAAGCTTTAATTGCAACAGGGAAACCTAATTTTCAATTAGCAGAGGGGCTAGTTAAAAAAGTCTTAAAAAAAATGACCCTCAATAGTAGCTCATTTGATAAATCTTTCATACCAAGTGTTGAGGATGTTCAAGATATAGTTGAGTCAATCCTTATTGAAGAGGGATTATCTGATACTGCAAAAGCTTACATTCTTTATAGACACGAAAGGAGGAAAATAAGAGAAGATAAAATAAAAATCCTTAATAAGAAAAACCTTGATGAAATAGATAAGGATTTTGATATAAATTCTCTACGTGTCTTATCTTCGCGTTATCTTTTAAGAAATGAGAATAATGAAATCATTGAAGCTCCTAAGCAAATGTTTGAACGTGTAGCTATTTTAGTGGCTATACCTGACCTCTTACATGACCCACTTATCTTTCATATATCTGGTGGATACGAACAAAATATTGCAGAGGCCACTGCATATTATGATAAAATAAGTGACTTTGATCTTAAACTAAAGATAGGATCATATTACTTGAACAAATATCATTTTGATTCAATAATTAGATTATACACACAGTTAGCTTCTAAAGGACAGATGAAAATCTCTTTTAAAGATCTTTTAAAATTAATTTTCCAAGGCAAGTTTAGCTCTTATGAGGACAGGATAAAAGAATATTATGGCTTAATGGTATCCAAAGATTTTCTTCCCAATACTCCTACATTAATGAATGCCGGTGCTCGTTTAGGACAACTTTCGGCATGTTTTGTTTTGGATATGCCTGATGACATGGAAAAAATCATGAAAACATCTTCTGATGCAGCCATGATTTTTAAATCTGGAGGAGGTGTAGGAATTAATTATTCTGATTTGAGACCAGAAGGTGATATAGTTGCATCTACCTCAGGAGTCGCTTCTGGTCCTGCTTCCTTTATGCGGATTATAGATACAATCACAGATGTTGTTAAACAAGGTGGCAAAAGACGTGGAGCAAATATGGGGATTCTAGAAGTGTGGCATCCAGACATCGAAAAATTTATTACTGCAAAAACAAAACCTGGTGTTTTTGAAAATTTTAACGTCAGCGTTGGGTTATGGGAAGATTTTTGGAGGGCACTTATTAATACTAATAATAATAATAAATATACTCTTAGAAATCCACGAACACATGAGCCACTTAAACAGATAGATTCCCATCAACTGATTGATCTTATATCCTTAAGTGCGTGGAAGAGTGCAGAACCAGGTATTATCTTCTTTGATAACATAAATAAATACAATCCATGTATTAAAGCAAAAGAAGGACGCCTTAGAGCTACAAACCCTTGTGGAGAACAATCATTATATCCATATGAATCTTGTAACCTTGGGTCCATTAATTTATCAAATTTTGTAAAACGCAAGGCAGATGGAATGTATGATTTTGATTGGCCTAGGTTTGAACAAGCTATAAGAATCTCTTCGAGATTTTTAGATAATGTTATCGATGCTAATAAATATCCTGTTGATGAAATAGACTATAATACAAAACTTACAAGGCGAATAGGATTAGGAATAATGGGAATAGCAGATCTTTTATTTTCATTACGAATTCCTTATACTTCTCGAGAAGGGTACGAATTCATGAACAAACTTGCTGAAACTTTAACTTATTATAGTATGGAAGAAAGCATAGCAATTGCTAAATCAAGAGGTTCGTTTCCATTATTCAAAAAAAGTGACTATGTAGCAGAAAAAATTCCTGTCGCTGGCTATTATGAAACACCGAAACACAATCATTCTTATGATTGGGATTCTTTAATTGAAAAAATCCAGAAATACGGCATTCGTAATGCGTGGACTACCACTATAGCACCTACTGGCACTCTCTCTATGATAGCAGATTGTTCTAACGGAGTAGAACCAGTCTTTGCTTTAGTTTTTGAAAAACGAGTAACTGTAGGTCGATTTTTCTATACTAACAAAATATTTGAAAGTGTATTAAAAGAAAATGGTCTGTATAACGACGATATCTTAACAAAAATAGCTAATAATTACGGATCAGTTAGAGGATTAAATGAGATACCACAATGGATGCAGTCCTTATTTACAACAGCAATTGATATTCATTGGACAGATCATATAATGGCGCAATCTGTCTGGCAAAGATGGATAAGTAATGCTATAGCGAAAACTATTAACATGCCAGGTGATGTAACCGTTGAGGACGTCAAATCATCTTATCTACTCGCTCATGAACTGGGATTAAAGGGAGTGACTGTATATCGAGATGGTTCACGAAATGAACAAGTTTTACATATTACAGGGACTAATACCTTAGAAAAATCGTTTATTGTAAAACCTAGCAACTACGTCAAGGAATACATTCAATCACAAATAAAAGAACCATATGTTATTCATTATGTTTCAAAGCTAATTGAAACGAAGGATGTTGAAGTAACTGATGATGTTGTAGATGACATACCACTATCGACACAAAAAAAGTATAAAGGTACAGAGCCTATAGACTTCAGACAAAAACCTCCTCCAGAAATTTATGAAGACGAGATTTGTCCATTATGTCAATCCAAACTTATCATTACTGAAGGTTGTAATATGTGTATTGAATGTGGATTCAGTAGTTGTGTATCAAGTTAACACATATGTGAAATCCCATTTTTATTTGAAATAATTAAAATCAGGTATGTTCAAGTCATGATTTAATAATTTCTAAAGATAGGAACTAAACTAATGCCAAAACTTAATAAGAGAATACAAACCCTTAAAAAGGATCCTCATTTAATATTAAAGCCAATAAAGCTGAACGTAACTCCTTTCCATATGCCGCCTGTTTAAAATAAATTGCATTCTTAGTATTATCTATAGTATGCGAAATTTCATCTAATCTTGGTAAAGGATGCATAATTGACAGGTCAATTTTAGCATCATCTAATATTTTTTCATCTATTCGATAAGTGCCTTTTACTTTTTCATATTCCTGAGTATCAGGAAATCTTTCTTTTTGTATTCTTGTAACATATAGTACGTCAAGTTGGGGAATTATATCATCAAGATAATCGTAATGGTTAATGTTCATGATCCTTTCAAATTCAAAAATAGACTCCTTTCTAATTGCCAGGCTAGGTGGGGAAATTAAATGTACATTTACATGATAATTTTTTAATCCATACAATAAAGAGTATACAGTTCTGCCATATTTTAGGTCACCAACTATTCCAATTGTCAAATTATCTATCCTACCTTTTTCCTTAAAAATCGTATACAAATCAAGCATTGCCTGTGTTGGATGTTCTTCACTTCCACTTCCTGCATTAATTATGGGATTAGACGAAAGTTCAGCTGCATATCTGCTTGAGCCATCACGTGCATGTCTAAGTACTATAACATCAGAATACAAGTCTATTATTCTTATAGTATCAGCAAGAGATTCGCCCTTTTCTATAGCTGAAAATTTTGAATCAAAAATTCCTATTGAACTTCCCCCCAGAGCTGCCATAGCAGCTTCAAAACTCATTCTGGTTCGAGTGCTGGGTTCATAAAAAATATAACCTAATGTTCTTCCTTTGCCTAGTTCACTTTTTTCCTCAGGTGTTAATTGTTGAATTTTATCTGTTGAATCAAATATAAATTCTAAATCATTTCTCGAAAAATCTCTAATTGAAACTATATCTTTGCCAAAAAAATGATTTTTACTAAACATAAATAAAAAGAGAATAAGGACTATTTAATAATATTTTTTTAATAAAATTTAGAATTTGATTTAATGTTTAAAGCAATTTAGGTTCAAATATTTATTTTATTTATCTTTATATTTGGAGGCATTTCTGACAATTAGCCTGACGATTCTATTGAATACCCTGCCATTCTTTTTTCCATTATTGAATTAAAAATATCTCTTTCCTTCAATACTGAAATTCCGGTTTTATTGCCTATGATTTCAATTAATATGATCCAATCAGGATTCTCTAATGAAACTTGATATCTAGTAAGTTTATTTGCAATAGATGATATTATTTCTTTACTTCTTGTTGATGTATGTCTTTTTTCTATTGAGATTCTAAATGATTCATTTACTTTAATTTTCTTCAATGCAAGGTTCTTTCCTTCTATTTCAATATTTTTAATATCCGTATAGAGAGTTTTCTCAATAGGTATCACTCTTAATATATACCTAAATTGCCAGGGTTCTTCTGTCAATAATTTCTTGAATTTTGTTATTAGTTCAAATGGATTTAAATTAGCTAATGCAAGAATTATACCAGATACCTTTTGGATTTCTATAATCTGCGCCTCAAAACCAAATCGTTGAAGAATCACATTTAATTCATCAACAGCATCATATTCTCTATGTCTGTAAGTTGTAACCAATAAATTAAAATTCATTATTATAATTAATCTAAAATTTGGTAAATAGTTTCCGATTTTATGACTCCCTCTCTAACTATCTTGATATTAGAAGTAGACACATCAACTATTGTTGAACCTTTTAAAGAAAAATGATTATTAGTTTTCTTTTCATTTCCAATTACTATAGCATCATATCCAACCAGAGGAGATTTCATTACTTCCTTAGCATATAAACAGGATTTTTCATTTGAAATATTAGCACTGGTACCAACTAAAAAGTTGCAATATTTTAACAAAGTTAATGTTACTATATTATTCGGAATTCTCATACCAATGGTTTGTTTACCTGCCGTAATTATTTTTGGAATATAGTTATCTTTTAAAGTACCTATGATAGTTAAAGGACCAGGCCAAAAAGAATTAGCTAATTTTCTTCCATTTTCATCTAAAATCATTATTTCTTCTACATGACTAATGTCACAAGTTAGAATAGGTAGAGCTTTCTCTAGTAAACGATTTTTCAATCTAAAAATTTTTTCTACAGATTTTTCGTTATAGGGATCACAACCTAAACCATAAATAGTATCTGTAGGAAACACAATTATTCCTCCATTGATAATTATTTCTTTACATTTGATCAAGTCCTCTTCTTTTTTACCATCCAGTATTATCATTTTATTTCTTGATTTATTTTGAATTAAAGTAAACGCTAATTATATAATTTACTTATTCAGGGATGTTTTTAATTTAAGAATTATTTGTTCAATTTCTGAAATAATGTCCTCTAATTTATTTGGATCACTTCGTACTGTTCCTCCTGCAGCAAATTTATGACCTCCTCCGTCAATTAAATTTAAAGCGATTGCATTACAATCAATTTTGTCATTATTTCTTCTAATACTTATTTTACCATTTTTTCCATAAAATATAGCAACATCTGCATTGGTGAGATTGAATACCTCTTCTGAAAATAAGCTTGTTTGGATATATGGTGATGACCTAACAAATACAACATTCAACTCATTTATTTTCTTAATATTTAAGTCATTTAATACTAATTTTTTATCTGTATCTCTCAAGGTTTCATATTTTGTATAATCCTCACTCATATCAATATCCCATAATATTCCATTTGATATCTTATGAGCAAGTTTTGCTAATCTTTCATATGAGTCATTAAAATTTAGGTAGTATCTTATAATTTCTGGTAATGGAGTAAGATAGTGAGACTTAGTAAAAAAATCTATTGTATGTGCTAAATTAGCTAAATGTTTAGCATAGGCATTATCCAATAAAAAACGTTCATACATTAATTCAGCTGCACATTTTATTCCTGAATTATCCAATATTAACTCGACAAATGGATTTACTTCATCTATTGTATTTTTAGACCATGGATGATGATCAACCCAGATAACTTCATTATGTGATTTTTTGCAACCTAAAAAAGTACTTTTAAAAATACTTAACAAACTATCGTTAAAACCGAGATCTGATACAATAAAAATATTTTTCTCATCTAATTCTTTTGAAAAAAAAATTTGATTAATTATTTTCATAAAACTTTCTTTGCTGTAATCTAGAAAAAAAGTTCTCGCCTGGGGATACCGAATTAAACCGATAGAAGAAGAAAAGATCCCATCAACATCTGATTCATGAGAAAATAATGTAACTTTCATTATTTTGTATTAGTTTTATTTTCTTATAAGTATTGATTATGTTAATCCTCAACCATCGTCTCAAGGTCGTTTCAATTAATGTTTAGTAATTTTTGTCTCTATTTTGAGAATGATCTACCAGTAAGTGAATATCTTTATAATATAACACTTTTAATAATACATATTTTTAAATCTCTCTTTGTATTTACGTTATTAAGTAATTATTATGGAATCTATTTGCTATTCTCAAGCCTGTAAATCTATTGCACTGAAATTGGAAAATAATAGTAATATGTCCCTAAAAGAAATCAACAAAATTATAAGTTTAACATGTTCTACTTATAAATTGACTGTGGTTCCAAAGAAAGAACATATCATACCTTATCTTCCAAAAAATAGTAATTACAGAGATGTTCTAGTAGTTAAACCAGCGAAAACTGCATCTGGTGTTGCAGTAATTGCAGTTATGCCAAAACCGTATGAGTGTCCACATGGTAAATGTATTTATTGTCCGGGTGGACCGGAATATAATACTCCAATGAGTTATGTTGGAACAGAACCCGCCACGAAAATAGCACAGTCTTTTGAATATGATGCATATTACCAGATAAAGTCAAAACTTAATCAACTCTATCAACGAGGACATAATATTACTAAAATTGAACTAGTAATTGTAGGTGGAACCTTTCCATTCATGCCAGAAAATTACCAGAGAGAATTTGTTAAAAAATGTTTTGACGCTTTAAATGATGACCTTTCTTCTACTACTCTAGAGGAATCTTGTAGAAAAAATGAACAAGCGAAGATTCGGTGTGTAGGGTTTACAGTTGAAACAAAACCCGACTATTGTAAAGAAAAACACTTAGATTTGATGTTAGAACTAGGAATAACAAGAATTGAAATAGGTGTCCAAACATTACAGGAGAATATCTATAAAGTGGTTAACAGAGGACACAATTTAACAGATGTTAAACAGTCATTCCAAATTGCTAGAAATTGTGGATACAAAATTGTCGCACATATGATGCCTGGTCTGCCCGGTTCTACAGTAGAAAGTGATATTAAGGGATTTAAAACATTGTTAGAAAATGATTTATTTAAACCAGATATGCTTAAAATATATCCAACTTTAGTTCTCAAAAATACTGGATTATATAAATTGTATATGAATAGAAAATATGATGCTTATACCGAAGAAGATATAGTAAATATTCTTGTTGAAGTAAAAAAGTTAATACCACCTTGGGTTAGAATAATGAGAATTCAAAGAGAAATTGAAACTTCAGATATTATAGCAGGACCAAAAAAGGGAAATATACGCCAAATAGCTATAAAAAAATTAAAGGACTTGGGCTTGAAATGTAATTGCATAAGATGTCGAGAAGCAGGACTACAAAAACTTGAAAATTTTAATCAAGATGAAATAATACTCAATAGAATCGATTACATTGCATCGAAAGGAAAAGAAGTATTTTTATCTATGGAAAATAGAGATAAAAATTTATTGTTTGGATTTCTGAGATTGAGAAATATTCCATTTTCTCATAGAAATGAATTACATTATGCCAATAATAAATCCTCTGCGATCATCAGAGAATTACATGTCTATGGACAAGTAGTAGATGTTGGACAAAAAAAAGGGTCTTTAGCATTCCAACATGGTGGTCTTGGTTTGCGTTTAATGAAAGAAGCAGAAAAAATTTCGCAAGATGAGTTTCAAGTAGATACAATCTCTGTCATTAGTGCAATTGGAACTCGGGCTTATTATCGGAAATTAGGATATCTTCAAAACGGTCCCTATGTCACAAAACAATTGAAATAATTATATAGCTTTCATTAAACCTATAAAAAGTTATTATATGTAAAAGATATACTCTTGAATCAAAAGAGTACTCTATATACCTTTCTTTAAGTTAATGAAAAAAATTCTTTTCTGGATATAGTGTATTAACTTCAGATCAAATAAATTATACTGTTATTTTATTGTAATATAAATAAGGATCTATACATTACGGGATTTTTATTTGTCCAATTAGTATATATATTAATTTGAAAATAAAAAGATTAATTACTCCAGAGAATCTTGGAAAAGAATCAGAATGTTTTTTTATTCAACATGCTAGAATACGTATTTTATAGAAATAACAACCATTAACCTATTTCATATAACAAAGTCAATTCAGATTAGTCGATAAAGAAGAAATGATAAATAATTCGAATATCGATGTAGAGGATATACTTTTAGAAAAAGAGTTAAAATACTTAAATTTATGATTTTATTCTATAACGATATCTTCATATTTCGTATTAATTAAATATACAGTGATAATTCAGGATTTAATAATATGATTTATTATGTTATTAATAATAAAAAAAATTCACATTTGTAAGCTAATAAATTTTATTTATTATTACGATAATATAATTTATATCTTGTTTTTATATCTGTATTATTCTAAAATATAGTTAAGAAAAAGAGTAAGTAGCTACAAAAAAGACTTTATAAAAAAGATGAGATGACTTGAGAAAATATAATATTTCTCAATATGCTAAATATTGTTGCAATTATAGTATATGTTCTAAATGCTTTCATGAAATTATTATAATGTCCAGCTTATACAAATAGCTAGTAAAGAACCATATCCAAAAACCAATAATTACACCACTCTTGTAAAAGAAGAAAAATGAATTATTCAATCTGTATTGCTTTTCATTTTAAGAATATTTTGTACTGATATTTTATTGTTAGGTATGAACTAGGTTTACAATAAGATTAAAAGTAGATGTATGCTTTAGAGTTTTAACAAATCAACTTGTTAAATAATAATAAGGTAGAGTAAAA
>JAATVK010000027.1 GCA_014523485.1 Nitrososphaerales archaeon TH5894 | reverse complement strand
TGATAGAAAATATTATAGGAAAAGGAACTTGGATAGATAAGGTAGCAAATACACTTATCATGAGAGAAAAAAAATTAAATCGAAATATCGATTCAATAAAAGTAGAAAGTGGCTTAGGAGCTTCTGGAATACCTCATATAGGTAGTATGGGAGATGCAGTGAGGGCATATGGTATTAGTTTAGCATTACAGAATTTAGGCTATAATTCTGAATTAATTGCGTATTCTGATGATATGGATGGATTAAGAAAGATCCCCTCTGGATTTCCTCTATGGCTCAAAGATCATATTGGTAAACCTGTGTCACATATTCCAGATCCATTCGGAGAATGTCATAATTCATACGGTTCCCATATGAGTAGTTTACTACTTGATGGATTGGATCGAGTATACATTAAATACATATTTAAAAGTGCTACAGAGGTCTATAAAAGTGGTATATTAATTGATGCAATTGATCAAATTCTTACAAAAAGTGAACACTTGGGACAAAAAATTTCTCAATTTGTAGGTCAAAATAAGTTCCTCAATGAATTACCTTATTTTCCTATTTGTAAAAACTGTGGAAAACTTTATGTAGCTCATGCATATAAATATTTGACTAAAAATAAGAAGGTATTATATGAATGTTCAGGAATCAATATAGGAAATGAAGAAATCAGAGGATGTGGGTATAAAGGAGAAGCTAACATTGGAAAGGCGGAAGGAAAACTTGCTTGGAAAGTTGAATTTGCTGCACGATGGAAGATATTTGACATTCGATTTGAAGCATACGGTAAAGATATTATGGATTCTGTGAAAATAAATGATTGGATCTGTGAAGAGATATTAAACTTTTCCCATCCTTTGCATATTAAGTACGAAATGTTTTTAGACAAACGAGGCAAAAAAATAAGTAAATCTACAGGTAATGTTTTAACTCCGCAAAAATGGATGGAATATGGCACTCCTCAATCCATTCTTTTGTTATTGTTCAAACGAATAACTGGAACAAGACATATAGGAATAGAAGATATACCTTCATTAATGGATGAATATGATCTTTACGAAGATTTGTACTTTGGAAAATTAAAAGAAACAAATCAATCAAAAATGATTAAGTTGCGAGGAATTTATGAGTATATTAACCACCTTAATCCACCAAAAAATAATTCTAATCATATTCCCTATAGATTACTTGTCCAACAAACGTCTCTTTTTGAAGGAAAGGATCAGATAGATAAGGTATATGAAAGGCTTCAAAAATACAGACTAGTTAGTGAAAAAACTAATGATATAATACAAAAAATTCAACTCGCCTTTAATTGGTCAAATGATATTATGGCAAATGAAAATAGTCATAATATATCCTTGAATATAGAACAAAAGAAAGCATTAAGAGAATTAGTAATGTCTATGAGGTCATATTTAATAAAAGAAGATAATAATATGGCAAATGATATTCAAACATTAATTTATGAAACTTCAAAGAAACATGGAATAGAACCAAAAAATTTTTTTAGATTACTTTACCAGATACTTATTAATTCTGATCGAGGACCAAAACTTGGTAATTATTTGGTTGATCTAGGTATTGACCGAACATGTGAAATAATTGAAAAATATCTTTGAGCTATTGACATTTAAATCTTTATTATTTTACAATAAATAAGATTTAATTTTGATTAAATAAGGGAAATTTCAAATATTGAACAAAATAAATAAAAAATAGTGGTTATCGACTTTATTATTGTTTCATATATGAGTTATATTAAGATGATCAAAATTTTTAATTGAAATAATAAAAACCTTATCATGTATCAAAATTAAAAATATTATTTATAATATATCTATTAAATTTAAATCCTACACATTTGATAAAAAATAATCAATATATAAAATTTTACACCTGAAGTTATGAGAAAATATAATTGTTGTTTTCAATTTTTCCAATTACGTTTCCATTACCTTTTGAATCCACCTGTCCAATTTGACGGACTTTAATATTGTATTTTTCTATTATGCTAATTGTCTTATCAACATTGGTCTCTGGAAGTATAATACATAAACCGATTCCCATATTAAAAGTCCTATACATCTCTTTAAGATCTATTTTACCATCTTTTTGGATCTGTTTAAAAATACCATGAGGAGGAAATAAATCAGAAAGGTTGTATCTTACTCTATTATTTAACCGTTTTAATTTTGTGAATGATCCTCCTGTAATATGTGCTAAACCATGTATAGTAATTTTTCTATCTTTTATCAATTCCATTATTGGTTGTACATAAATTCTCGTTGGAATCAGTAATTCTTCTCCAATGGGGTTTGTTATAAATTCAGGAATATCGTCTAAGCAATACTTTGATAATACTTTTCGTGCTAATGTATAGCCATTTGAATGCAAACCACTGCTTTCCAATCCTAATATGATATCCCCAATTTTGATCTTGTTCCCTAAAATAAGTCTATTATTTTGGGTTATTCCTACTGCAGTGCCAGAAAGGTCAAAAATATCCTCTGTTTCATCAGCCAACAATTCAGGCACTACAGAAGTTTCACCTCCAACAATAGCTATTCTTGCTGCTTTGGCACCTGTAATCAAACCTTTCATAATTTTTTTTACCAATTCATCATTAACTTTTTTTAAACCTATATAGTCTACAAATGCAAATGGTTGTGCTCCTGTACAGATAATATCATTAACATTCATGGCTATGCAATCAATACCTATAGTATCAAAGCATTTCATCTTCTGGGCAACAAGAACTTTAGTACCAACCCCGTCTGTATGTAATGCCAAAACATTATTTCCTATACTTATTAATCCAGAATAATGATCAAATCCCAAAATAACTTTGCCAATTTTCTGAAAGGAATAAGATTTAGTAATCATTTTTCCGATATTTTTTTGTATTGAACGAATTTTGCTAACATTTACTCCTGCTTTCTCATAAGTATGGATATGTGGATTAGACAATATATCATTAGTTCAGCCAATTTATAGCTAATAAAACTTTTTTTAAAAATTGTATCTTAATCTTTTTTATTGACTAACAACTTTAGAATCTACAAAATAATAAAAGATCGATTTAATAGTAATATTTAACTTAATAATATTTGAAATATTGAGGATTTCAGATATAGCAAATATTATTATTGAATTTATCAGACTGGAAGTATCAAGAGCTCAATCTCATGGGGTAGTAGTAGGTTTAAGTGGAGGAGTTGACTCATCTGTTGCAGTATCTTTAGCTACTCAAGCATTGGGTAAGAAGAGTGTATTGGGATTAATTTTACCGGATAGAAAAGTCTCAGATCAGAAGGATATCGATGAAGCTGTTGAATTATCTAAACTACTAGATATTAAATATCAAATCATAGATATTACAGACATTAAACAGAAGTATACAGATCTATTACCCCTAGAAAAAATATCCCTAGGTAATCTTACTGCTAGGATTCGCATGACCTTACTTTACTATTACGCAAATCTCTATAACAAGTTAGTTCTAGGTACATCGGATAAAAGTGAAATGATGATTGGATATTTTACTAAATTTGGAGACGGTGCGTCTGATCTTCTGCCGTTAGCAGATATATACAAGACTCAGGTTAGAGAATTAGGTATGTATTTAAATGTTCCAAAAACTATATTATTAAAAAAAAGTACTCCTTCTTTATGGGTAAACCAAACTGCAGAAAATGAAATTGGAATGGAATATAAAAAAATTGATACTATTTTGAAATATCTTAATGAAAATAATTCAGCTATTAGAGAAAAAGATTTAGTAAAAAAAGGATATAATAAAAACGATGTAGCATTTATAAAAAATCTCATAATGAAAAATATCCATAAAAGAAGAACACCAAAAATTTGTAGCATACCATTTAATAATTCCTAAGTTTATAAAGTCTAATTTTCTTTTATTCTTATTATTTTCTTAATTAGGATTGTTTAGACATAGCAGATCACTTTTAAGTAGGACAAATATCCTTCATCCTTATGGTCTCTGGAAGAGACATTAGGTTAAATAGAATTACAAAAAAAGGCAAAATGATTTGTATTCCTATGGATCATGGAATAACCAATGGTCCCATAAAGGGCCTAGAAAATACTCATGATATGATATATCAATGTGAAGATTCTGGATTAACAGCAGTAATTATTAACAAAGGCGTTATCAAATCCATGCCTAAGCCTACTAGTATCGGATTAATAACACATTTGTCTGCCAGTACTTCTTTAAGCCCTTATCCGAATAAAAAAGTTCTTATTGGAAATGTTGCAGATGCTATAAGACTTGGATCTGATGCCGTTTCTGTTCATATAAATATAGGTGCAAAAGAAGAACCTGAAATGTTAGAGGTATTGGGAATGGTGTCGGATGAGTGTGATGAATGGAATGTACCATTATTAGCTATGATGTATCCAAGAGGAGAAAACATAAAAAACCCATATGATCCTGAAATTGTAGCACATGTTACACGAATTGGTGCAGAGGCTGGAGCAGATATAGTAAAATCGGTTTATACTGGAGATTTAGATTCTTTTAGGTCAGTGGTAAAAAGGTGTCCCGTTCCAATTGTAATTGCAGGTGGGCCAAAATCTAAAACTGATACTGACATTTTACAAATGTGCTCAAATGCTATTGAAGCAGGTGCTCAAGGTGTTACTTTTGGAAGAAATATTTTCCAACATGATAATCCATCATCTCTAGTAAAGGCATTATATGAAATAATTATAGGTAAAAAAAATTATAATGAGGTATTGAAAAACTTTGGAGAAAGAAAAAGAAAAAAATAAAGAATTAATTATTGCCCCTCTCTCGACAGTTTCTAATGTGGAATTATTTTTAGAAAATTTAGATGAAAATGATACATTATTTGTAGATCCTAATAAAATAAAAAAGAAGAAAAATTTTAAAATAATTTATGAATCAGAACTGGCTGATATTATCATTTGCAAATCTATGGAGGATTTAATCAGAAATAAGACAAAAGGTAAATGCTTGGCATATTATAAGAAAGTTTTCTCAAATGAAGATATTGATGATATAAAGAGTGCAATCAATAATGGTGCCGATTATATTATAGTAGACGCTGATAATTGGAAGATTATTCCATTGGAAAATATAATTGCTAATTTCCAAAATACTAGAACAAAAATATTTACCACTGCTAAAAATTCTGAAGAAGTAAGAACTATGTTTGCTGTGTTAGAATTGGGTGTAGATGGGGTAATACTCTCAACTGGAAATATTAAAGAAATAGAAGAATCTAAACAATATCTAAAAGCTAAAAAATTTGAAATAAAAGTATGTAAAATTGTCGATTTTAGAGATGTTGGCATAGGAGAAAGAGTATGTGTTGATACCGTCTCAATGCTTGAGAAAGGAGAAGGAATGTTAGTTGGAAGTAAATCCAATTTTCTATTTCTTTTACATAATGAGTCAGCAGGGTCATCTTTTACTTCTCCTCGTCCTTTTAGGGTTAATGCAGGAGCAGTATACTGTTATACTCTTCTTCCTAATGGGAAAACTACATATCTTTCAGAATTAGAATCTGGCACAGAAATCTATATTGTAAATAAGGAGGGAAATTCTAGACTCGTATCAGTAGGTAGGTCTAAAATCGAAACTAGACCATTGAGGTTAATCAGAGCAATTGGCGACAACACTGAAGGCACTGTCATAGTCCAAAATGCAGAAACAATTCAATTAATTCGTGACAATGGAGAATTATTGCCAGTTACGTCTATTAAGCAAGGAGATAAAATTTTAGGATACTTTAAACCTAGTAGCGGAAGACATTTTGGGATGGAGGTTGAAGAATATATTCTTGAAAAATAAACAGTTCTTTTTGGATTCTTATAATTAGTAATTACAGATTAAACACTTTCATATCTTATATATTCATGAATTATTATTATATAAAATTTCTTTATTAGTTAGTCGATTATTTTAAAGCATGCTAAATATTGATTAAAAATTTATTTTCCATTATGCAACTAAAGCATAGTTATGTTGATAAAATTTTATCAGGTGATTGTAAAGAAATTATCTCTAAAATTCCTAAAGGTTCGATCCAGTTAACGATTACTTCTCCTCCTTATAGGAATTCAATTGATTATAATACACATATTTCAAAAAATGGATCATATTATCGTGGAAAATCTAACATAAGTACAAAAGACTATCTTGAAGAGATGATTGATATTTTTAATCATAAAATATACAATGCAACCAAAGAGGGTGGTTACTGTTGTATAGTTATAGCTAATGAAGTTGTGAATGGAACGCTCTTACCACTTCCTCACATGGTCTTATCACAGTTAGTCGAACCATTTGGAAATTGGAATCTTCATGAAGAGATAGTTTGGCACAAAGTTACCGGAGGAACTAATAGATACGGTTCATTTGTTATTAATCCCTACCCAAAATATTATAGAGCAAATATCATGCATGAACTTATTTTAGTTCTTAGAAAAGGTAACGTTAGCACTGGAAGAACTGAAAGGACCAAAACATTACCTGCAACTCATGAAGAATGGACAAAGGAAATTGCAAATTCGGTATGGCATATCGCTCCAATTCCGCCTGGTTATATAGAACATCCATGTCCATTTCCTGAAGAAATTCCATACAGGTTAATGAAATTATATTCTTATGAAGGAGATACAATTTTAGACCCTTTTAATGGTAGTGGACAAACAACTAAGGTTGCTTTCCATTTACAACGCCAATTTATCGGAATAGATATAATTAATGAATATGTTAAGTTAGCTCGATCTCGGTTAATTGAACCTATTCATATTAGAGCAGAGGCATTAATTGCGAATTGGAAAAAAATACCTTCTCATCATAACTTATAAATTTATTAACATTTAGGCAAGAGTTATTTAATTAATTATTTATTTGTTATATTTTTTCTGATTTACATTTTTATTATTATAAAGTATTCCTACAATTAAAATTTAAAAAATTTATATTCAATTAAATAATTGTAATAGTGAATATCTAATTTTGGTAAGAAGATTTTGCGTTTCAATTGGTGCAAAAACAATTAAAGAATTATCTTCATCAATAAACAAAGCAATAGATTTAAGTGATTTTTTAGAAATTAGGTTTGATTTTTTAAAGCAGTCTGAAATTCCTTTTTCCATGAAGATTATTGAATCTATCAAATCAAGATCTGTATTTACATTAAGATCACAAGAACATCAAGGTAAATTTAAAGGAAACGAATTAGAAAGACTTAAGCTTGTAAAAATGTTGTATGATGCAAATCCAATGTTATTAGATGTAGAATATGAAACAATAATTGCAGACCATTCATTAAATAATTATATGAAAGATAAGTCTAATGTCTTAATTTCATGGCACAATTTTTCCAGTACTCCCTCTGATGACTATCTAGAAAAAAAGATTTATGATATGAAAAAAATTAGTAATAATATAAAATTAGTTACCATGGCAACAAATGTTACAGATTCTCTCAGATTATTAAATTTATATGAAAAATTCAAAGATATTAATTTAATTACATTTGCGATGGGCGATTGTGGTATCTTATCTAGAATTCTATGTACATTTTACGGATCCCCTTTTACTTATGCGTCACTTGTAAAATCTATTGCACCAGGTCAGCTATCAGTAATAGAAATGAGAAGAATATATGATAGAATTAATAAATATTTTTTTGATAATGTTATCACCAATAAAGACATATTGCATAATAGGTGATCCTGTACAGCATTCGTTATCTCCATTAATGCAAAATGCTGCGTTTTCTGCGCTTGGAATTAAAAGCTCCTATATTTCTTTTCGTGTACCTTCTAGAGATCTCAAAACATCGATAGAATCATTAAAGTCAATTGGAATTGCAGGTTTTAATGTTACTATTCCGCATAAAATTTCAATCTTAAAATATCTTGATAAATTAGATAAAACTGCTTTTGAATCAAAGGCTGTTAACACAGTGAAAAATGACGGAGGCAAATTGGTTGGATATAATACTGATATCTATGGTTTTATTCAGCCACTTTATGAAAGAAATATCGATTTTACAGGAATAAAGATTTTGATAATTGGTGCTGGAGGAGCAGCGTATGCAATCGTAACAGCCCTTTCATATGTAAAAGGAATAGCAAAGACCATTGTAGTTAATCGATCATCTCACAATGCTTCAAAGCTTGTATTACACGCTTTAAAATTAGGATTAAATACATATAAGGACAATTTTGATAATCTTTCTAAACTTGCTTTACAATCAGATTTAATCATCAATTCTACTTCTATTGGGTTAAACAATGAAAAGAGTCCAATAGAACGAGATTATATAAATCCAAATAGTATTGTCTATGATATAGTATACAAACCCATAGAGACTGATTTACTGAGAAAAGCTAAGGCAGTTAATGCAAAAGTGGTATATGGATATGAAATGCTTATTGCACAAGGAGCACAAGCATTCAAGATTTGGACTGGTTGTGATGCTCCTATCACTGCTATGAAAAAGGCCTTATTTGGGATTTTTGGAGAACCTACATGACATCTATTTCTACAAAAGCTACGGTTCATGGTGCAATTTCAATAGTCAATGCTATTCCTACGGGAAAAGGTTCTGCTCTTGGAATTTCACTTGAGGCAACTGCTGAAATACATATGCGCCAAGGAGAAGGAAAGATCTTTTATAACAATAGGAATGCCGATTTGTTTAAATATATTATTCATAATTGGATTCCTAAAACCATACTTCGATCTCATGATATTTTTTTGACTCTCTCTTCTGATATACCTATTGGATTTGGATTGAAAAGTTCTAGTGCAGTTTCTTCGGCAGTATCATTAGCATGTTGTGGATTAGTTGAAGAAAATATTGATGATTATAAAGTTTTGGATATCGCAGTTAATGCATCACGAACAGCCAAAATAACGATAACCGGCGCTTATGATGATGCTACTGCTTGTTACTTTGGTGGTTTTGTTATTACAGATAATTATTCTAACAAATTATTAAGACGAGAAAACGGACCTCTTGATTTGTTATCTCTCATTCTTCTTCCTAAAAATTCCTCGAGAAAGAATCCTTTAAAATTAAAAATTTTAGCCAATTTTTTTGAGCAAGCCATTGACTCAGCAGAAAATTCAGATTATTGGAAGGCCATGACTCTTAATGGAGTTTTAGTATCTTCTTTGATGGGATATGATTATAGTCCAATTCGTCTTTCGATAGAAAATGGAGCGATATCAGCTTCAATTTCTGGAAATGGACCATCAATAGCAGTTATCATTGAGAAAAAAAATCTCATTCCAATCAGAAGTATTTTAGAAAAATATGGAAAAATATTAGTTTGCAAAATTAATAATACCAAAGCGAGTATAGAAAAAAAAATTGGCTAAACTAGAAATTAGTAAATCTTTTCTGAAAGGTAACGTAAAATCTCCTCCAAGTAAAAGTTATACTCACAGAGCAATTGCTATTGCCTCTCTTGCAGAGGGAAAATCCACAATTAATAATCCACTTATAAGTAGAGATACCATAGCAACTATTTCAGGTTGCAAAATGCTTGGAATTAAAATTGAGAAAGCTAATGAAAATGTTAATTGCATCGAGATAGAAGGAAAAAATCAATTTGAAACGCCAAAGGATATAATTAATGCAGAAAATTCTGGAACAACCATCAGAATTTTAACTTCAATGGCCGCATTGGTAAAAAATGGTTATACTATCCTCACTGGCGATGAAAGTTTAAAGACAAGGCCCATGAAACCTCTAATTTCAGCACTAAATCAGTTAGGTGTCCAGGCTTTTTCTTCAAATGATAAAAATACACCACCATTAATAGTAAAAGGAGGTGGAATTAAAGGTGGTTTGGTATCTATAGAAGGTGGGATTTCAAGTCAATTTATATCTTCACTCTTGATTTCGAGTATTTATGGTCTTACAGATATTGAAATAAGAGTTACAGGAAAACAGGTATCTATACCGTATATTACCTCAACTATAGAAACAATGAAAAAATTTGGCGTGTCTATTAAACATGATAGAGAATATTTGAATTATTATATAACTAATACTAGATACAGACCTACAAATTTTACTATTCCTGGTGATTTTTCGTCAGCATCACTTATTATAGCAGCCGGAGTTTTATGTGGAGGAAAAATAACAATAGAAGGAATGAATTTTCATTATCCACAAGGAGACATGCAAATTATTGATATTGTTAGAAAAATGGGAGGACATATTACCATCAATAAGGATAACGGAGAAGTGAGTGTATATGGATCCGATAGTCTTGAGGGTATAGAATGTAATCTGGTGAATTGTCCAGATCTTTTACCAGCAGTATCTATAATTTCTTTAAAAGCAAGAAACCCAGTAAGGATTTTTGGAATTTCGCATGCTAGATTTAAAGAAACTGATAGAATTTCAATTATTACTAAAGAATTGAGAAAAATGGGAGTCGATATAAGCGAAAAAGAAGATGGATTATTACTTAATCCAGTCCGATGTTTAAAAAATGTAGAATTTGATTCTCACAATGATCATAGACTTTTTATGGCATTTACAATTGCATCTATGTTGACGAAAAAATCAATGGTAAAAGGAGCCGAATCTATAGATGTATCTTATCCTTCCTTCATTCACGAAATAAAAAGACTTGGCGCTAATGTAAATTTAATTAACTAAATATATGACAATCAAATTACAAAATCAATATCGCAATTCTTTAAAAGTCACTATTATATAGGACTAGTTATCCTTTGGGTATGATATTATGGGTGGAAATAGTATAGGAGATCAATTCATAGTCACTAGTTTTGGAGAAAGCCATGGTCGATGTATAGGGTCTGTTTTAGATGGTTGTCCAGCAGGCCTTCCATTGAAAGAATCTGACATTCAGCCAGAGTTAGATTTACGAAAGCCTGGACAATCTACTATTACGACTCAAAGAAAAGAAGAGGACAAGGTGGAGATTCTTTCAGGTACATTTAATGGTTATACAACTAATGCACCTATATGTATGGTGATTTGGAATGCAGATTCAGATTCAAGACCGTATGAAAAGATAAAAACAATCCCAAGACCAGGACACTCTGATTATCCTGCCATGGTAAAATATGGGGGATATGCAGATTATAGAGGAAGTGGTAGATTTTCTGGTAGATTAACAGCAAGTTTCGTAATGGCAGGAGCAATCGGTAAAAAACTATTGAAATATGTTCTAGATATAGAAACAATTGCTTATACTGCAGAAATAGGAGACATCTCTATTGGCAATATTTCTTTTGCGAATGCAAAGGAGTACCGTTACACTAATGAAGTCAGATGTCCTGACCTCTCTATAGCCGAAAAGATGAAAGATTCAATTATGAGTGCGAGAAAGTCAGGAAATTCTTTAGGCGGAATAGTAGAATGTGTTAGTATGGGATTACCGGTGGGACTAGGAGAACCTATTTTTTCATCATTGGAATCAGATTTAAGCAAAGCATTATTTAGTATTCCTGCTGTTAAAGCAATAGAATTTGGTTCTGGTTTTAAAGGAACAAAAAAGACAGGTTATGAAAATAATGATTTATTTATAAAAGAAGAAGGAAGAGTGGTAACATTAACAAATAATTGTGGTGGTATCTTAGGCGGGTTATCTAATGGAATGCCTCTTACTATAAGAATAGGATTTAAACCTGCAGCCTCTATAGCAAAAACTCAGAAAACATTAGATTTATCTTCAAACTCTTTAGTAGATCTTCAAGTTCCGGGAAGACATGATCCTTGTGTTGTTCCACGCGCTCCTCCTATTGTTGAAGGAATTGTATCCATAGTTTTGTCAGATCACGCAATTAAAGCTGGATTCATTCCCACAGTTCTTAAGGGTTATTGAAA
>JAATVK010000026.1 GCA_014523485.1 Nitrososphaerales archaeon TH5894 | reverse complement strand
TGGTTGAACAGCAGAACTTGGATTATTTAAGAGAGGAAATGCAAAATATTACTAATCAAATAATTAAATTGGTTCATGATAGATTGGAAGTAGCAAAAAAAATTGGTAATATTAAACAACAATTGAAAATTGAGATAGAAGACGAAAAGGTAGAAAATGATATAAAAAAAACCGTCCTCAAACTTACAAAGGATATAGGCATGGATGTAGAATTTTCTGGCAGACTTTTGAATCTTCTTCTTTCGGAATCTGTAAAATTACAAAGTGTTCAAAATACTAGTAACAAAATCTCTACTCATATGGCTATATTTATGAAGGCTAAAGAACTTGAAAAAACTGGAAAGAAAATAATCCATATGGAAGTTGGTGAGCCTGATTATCCTCCCCCATTAAAAATTAAAGAAGAATTAGCAAAAATATATGACAATAAAAGATATCACTATACGGAAATTTCTGGAATACCACAACTCCGCCAAGCCATATCTCAAAAATTTTCGAATATTTTACCAGAACAAGTTCTAGTTACTCCAGGAGGCAGGTTTGCGGTTTTCTGTACAATTAGCTCGCTTTTAAAATCAGGGGATGAATTAATTAATATCGAACCATCGTGGCCGGCTTATAAAGAATGCGCAGACTTTGTTGGTGCTAAAACCAGAGTACTAAAAACTACTCTCGAAGATAAATGGGACCCGAATTTAAAAATGCTAGAAAACCTAATAAATATTAATACTAAAATGATTATAATAAACTATCCTAACAATCCCACAGGAAAAATACTTGATTCTCATTTAATGGAGAAAATAGTTTCCATAGCAAGAGATTATAATTTATATATTTTAAGCGATGAGGTTTATTCAGACTATTCATTTGGTAAATATAATAGCATTTTAGACTATCAATATGATAAAAGTATAATGGTATCCTCTTTTTCAAAGACTTATGGAATGACAGGATTCAGAGTAGGCTATGGAATAGCAAATAACAGTATAATATCACAAATGCGTAAGGTTCAGGCTACATCTATTACATCGGTAGCAGAACCAATGCAGTATTCTGCGTTAGTCGCACTAGGAAATAATGTTCAATCAAATATTGATTCTATCCAATCACGAATCAATCTGATTTGCAAAAGGTTACAAGAAATGAAAACAGAATTCCTTATTCCCAACGGTGCAATGTATGTCTTTCCAAGGATTTTAGCTAAAAGTTACTCAGATGATATTTCCTTAGTTTATGATTTATTGAAAAATGGAGTAGCAATAGCGCCAGGAAGTGGATTTGGAAATTCTTATAAAAAATTTATTAGAATTTCTGCATGTCAACCATCAAACTTGTTAAATGACGGTTTGGACATTTTGGCAAAATACCTTAAATAGGTAATCAACCTGAGATGAAAGAAATTGCTATAATTGGTGCAGGAGGTCGAATGGGATCTTGGTTCACAAAGTATTTTGTAAATAATAAAAACTTTCGTATCAAAGTTTATGATACAAATATGTACTCAATAGCGAAACAATTAAAGGTAAAAATAGAAATTGATTTTAATAAGTGTATTAAAGATTCTGATATAGTAATTTTGTGTATTCCATTGAGAATGATACCACAAATGATACATAAATGTTCTCTAATAATGAAACGAAATTCAGTTTTAATTGATATCTCTTCCATTAAAAGTAAATCCTTTGTATCTCTCTCTAAAATTCAAAATTCTATTTCGCCAATTTGTATTCACCCAATGTTTGGGCCAGGGGCATCTCAGACCACTCGCTTAAAGATTTTATTCATTCCAGTGAAAAACTATAATAAAGAGCTCCAGTTTGTAAGGCAACTGTTTCAGAATTTTGAAATTCTACCAATTGAAAATGCAATTAAGCATGACCATATCATGGCTGTAGTTTTAGGTTTGAATCATTATATGAATATAATATTCGCAGATATTATTTCATCACATAAATATAAGGATTTAGAATTCTATTCCGGAAATACATTTCGAATACAATGTATTTTATCCGAAAGTATTTTAAACGACGATATAGACTTACTAAATTCTTTATTCATAGAAAATCCATTTATTAAAAAAGAAATAAAAAACTTTCATAAAAAATTTTTAAAATATTATCAAATGGTTAATGATAAGGATGACGAAAAATTAGAAAAAAAATTAAAAAATGTAAAATCGTCCATTGAAGAATACCATGATCTTAATTCTTCCTATGTAAAAATGTATAAATTTATTGACTTACTCTGTAAAAATAAAAATTAAATACATGATTTAGACTGCATCGTAATCTTTGTGACTTCTCTTTAACACTTCTAAGATTATACCAGAAACATTCAATATTCTAGTCATAGAATTTAAGCGAGCAATTATTTCTATTTCTCAATCTCAATACTACATTAATTATACATTTTCTGGATTCATTTTCCTAATATTAATTTCTTCTTTCATTTTCTTAATTTGATTAACCAAATTCTTCATTATTATGCATATTTTTTTATATTTTTTTATACGATCATGAACTTAAATGATAGCAGAACTTAATCTTTTGTGTCTTCTAAATTAAAATCATGATAAAAACATAATAAAGTTCGGCACTACAATACTTTAAATATTGAGTAGTCATCAACTTAATTGATTTTTTATCGGTATGTTGTGTACATACAAAAAATTCTCGTCTTGTACCTGAAGATGATAATTCGAAGTATTTAAATAATAAAAGATTATAAAGAAAAAATCGAAGAATTTAAAGATTTTGAAATTTATTGAAGCAGATGATAATACAAACAGAACTTCTAAGACTTACCTAGTATTACTTAAGTTCACTTTCGTCATTTCAAAAAAATGATTTTTATTAGACTATCAAATAATAGAGATCTATCTATGAAATTGATATGAAGGATAATCAAAATTTATATGAAATAAGGACTTTAAATATATGTATCCTTATACTTTCAATCATTCTATTTCAATAGTCATTTTTATGAAATCTATTATATTCTTAAAAAAATGGACTTACTCGGATACTCCAATTTTTTTATTTTTTTATCGCAGTCATATATTCACAACTAAAATCCTCAGTTTTAGACGTCAATTTTCGATAATCTTTTTACAAGGTTTTTTAAAAAGGTATAAATCTAATCAAAATCTAGTTCATAACTAGGACTGCTGCTTCAGTTAGAAATTTAATAGTATTTTCTTCATCAAAAAAGTCATTATTATATTTTGTTTTATATACTTCAATTTTTTTTCTTAAAATAGACTTCTCAGTGAAAACTTCGTCATGAGAATTACCAAATAAAAACTCTAGTTTTTGATGAATCTTATCTATCAGGTACTTTTTTCCTAATACAACAAAAGTAATATACTGATCAATGGTTATTCCACCCTCTTTAATTGCTTGAGAAATTTGATTAGTTCCCATGACTCTTAACAAAAAATCTAATTCTATCTTATGGGAACACATTATATTCCTTGTTTTTGCTAAATTTGATATTCCTAGAATCTCAAAAAGATGTTCGTAGTTATAAATTATATTAAAATTCAATGCTTGGATAAAAGTATCTGGAAACTCCTTTCTTAATTTATCAATAATTGTAAAATCATGATATTGAGTGAAAAATACAGTATGAAAGTAGACATACTTATTTTTTATTTTGAAAAGTACCAAATTAATTTATTCTAATTTATCTATCCACCATGAATAATTGTGACTATTGTTATGATGTCCCCCGATTTGATAACTGTTTCTTTACCACCAGTAACAGAGGAATCGAATCCATTAATAGATATCAGTAAATTCTCTTCCTTTAATATTTGGGTATTTCTGGATTCGTTTTTTAGTTTCTCAATTATCTCTTTTACAGTGGAGTGTGGTTTATCAATGACTAAGGAATTCTTTCCTATTGCAAATTTTACTCCACCTAATAATTTTAGTATAATCAAATTGTTTAACTTTCTTCCATTTGACTTTCAGAGTTATCAGATTGAGTTTTTTCCTGATCGGCTTCTCGTGTAAGTTTAGAAGTTATATATCCTGCCATCTTATTTCTTAAAATTTTAGATCTTATTATAGCTAAACTTAAAATTGTTTTCTTATTTTCTTCAAAATTTGTGGTAAATCTATCAGGATAATTTTCCAAAAGCTCCATTGATAATCTCTTTACGCGATCCATATAACGAATAGATGAAAAATTGAATATTTTAGCTTTGTGATTGTAATTATAATCCAAGTATACAAAATATATATTAATTTATTATCGATATTCTATCATAATATTCTAAGATAATTATATTGTAATTGTCATACAGACTGCAAAATACATCATATATATCATTAGTATTGTTATGAGTAGATATTTGGAAATTAAACCGGATGAACATCCAAGGAAAACAACGACATTAATTTTCCATTAATTTATACTCATAAAAAACTTGATTAAATTTATCTTTTTTTTAATTATCATAAGTAATATCTTCACTATCTTGATTTCAGTCTTGTAATTCAGATTTTTAGTTAATAATATTAAAAGTAATATCACTATCAAACCTAACTATTTGAAAAAAATTCTTTTCATCATATTTTATTATTGAATTTATCTATTCGAATGATTATTAAGCTCAAGCCCTCCACCATTCAAATCCAATAAATTCTACAGTTCGATCTCTTAGTCTAGGTATTGCAATAATGAATTGTTTTTTTACTGTAGTTGCAAGCCTGCCTGCCAGGACAATTGCGGAAGCACTAATTTGTTCTTCCTTTGTCATAACTTGGACAAGAAAAGGCGCATGATCGATTCCAGGACCTCGTTCGTATACGGCAAAATCGCATCCAAATTTTAATCCTGGAGAGACAATATAGCCTTGGTTCCTTAAATTTTGAAACACGATATATTTTGAGTCAAATTTATCATATTGTTTTTTACAAATCATCTTTAAATCTTTTAAAGATAATATTTTATCGTTTAAAGTTATTTGTAATTCTCCTTTTTGAATTAAATAATAACTTTCAATTAAATCTAAAATCAGAGGAGATTCAAAATTAGTCCCTTTTGGTTTTGGTATTCCCAACGGTTTTCCATAATATCCATTACCAAAAAGATATCGAGATTTCTCAATATTCTGAATTAATATTCTATTTTCTACAAGTTTGCCTTCTATCTTTTTAGTTTTCATTCTTTAATTATAAACTTAAATATTAATTCACAATCAAAGATATTTTGACAATTATTTCCAATCCTTCCATTTCTTCTGTATCGTATCACATGAATAAACTCTGTTCTACTTTGTTCTACAAAAAGATTTTATTAATATGTTTCCATACACTATTCTTAAGGCTTCTCCATATAGCAGACAATTGACTATATCTACTACTTAAGTATATTTTAGTATATTTTTTATAGTTGATTCCTTTATGGATTTCTTTATTCTAAACATGCTATGTATAATTGATTTCTTTTTTACTATGAAAATGGCTAAAGTATAATGATTGAAGATTCAAAATTCTATTAGCATTTAAATTACGAAACACTATTAGTGCTTTTTTCCGAACTTGCCTTTTTACTTTATAATCTTAATCAAAGCATTAATAACCGGTAATTCTTCTTTTCATAATTGAGATTTTAAATGAAAGGATTTTCGTAGAAATTAAGAAAAATTTTTTTCATTAATAATATTTTCTCTAATTTCTATCATATCTCGTAATACAGCACTAGCTGTTTCTATACCTCCTGCTCCTCGTCCTATTATTGTCTGATTCCCAGCATACTCCAATGAAAAAGTGACTGAATTTAAAGTTCCATTTACACAGATAGGATCTACCTTTGATACTTCCATAGGCTTAACTACAAGTTTTTTGTTTTCACAACTAGCAATAAGTTTAATCGCATTTCCTTTTTTTAATGCATTAGAAACGTCTTGAGTTGTCACTTTTGTTATGCCACTTCTATGAACATCCTCAAGTGCTACTTTCATTCCCATTAGCCAGTTAGCCATTATTACCAATTTCGCAGCAGCATCCAACCCGTCTATGTCTAAAGACGGAACCGTTTCGGCATAACCTTTTATTTGAGCATCCTTTAGAGCATTTTTGAAGGTCAATCCCTCTTCCATTTTACTCAAAATAAAATTGGTTGTTCCATTAAGTATACCTTTAAACGAAACAATTCTATCTCCTTTTAAGCATCTCTTAGCAAATTCAAGAATGGGAGTTCCTCCACCCACTGTTCCACTAAACTTAAACATTATTCCGTTATAGTTAGCTAACTCTATAAGAGATGGAAAAGCTACTGATAATGGTCCTTTATTAACCGTAATAACGTTTTTACCATACTTCATAGCTGAAGTTATATGGGATAACCCAGGTTCGCCATCTTTAAGATTAGTAGGAGTCAGTTCCATCACAATTTCTGCATCAATATTTTCAATTATTTCTAAAGGCTCTAACCGTGATATTTTATTTTTATAATATTCACCCACTGTTCCTTTATTTTTTTTTATTTCTAAAAGCCTCTGTATATCTAAGCCAGATTTATCAATTGCAGAACCTTTATTGTCAACACACGCTACAATCCTAGGCTTCATTCCATAAAGATTATATAAATCTACTAATTTGGAAAGCAATAATTTAGTAAAACTCTGACCTACACTTCCATAGCCTATTAAAATTATTCTCAATTCTAAATAACAATAAGATAAATAATGATATACTTATATTTTATAATCAAAATGTTTTAAAGGATTTCTCATTGGGTTGTGACCAACAACTTAAAAGTTATAATTCTGATTGGATTATACTTGTTCATTGTTGAACATTACTCTATCCTATAGTCAGAACTAAAGAGAATAAATTTTAACTTGTCTACATTATGAAAATCAAGGTATAGGAAGAGTAATTTGATTGAACTATTTATTATTATGGTCATAATTGGATTTGGGTCGGGTGTCATAGGCTCCCTAATAGGAGTAGGGGGAGGTATATTCATGACGCCGGTATTGACATATATGGGATTTTCACCTGCTGTCATTGCGAGTTCAAGTCTAATTGCAATATTGGCAACTAGTATATCATCTACATTAACATATATTAGAAAAAAATATATCAATTATTCGCTTGGGTTAAAACTAGCTTTACCGGCGATACCTGGATCAATAATTGGAGGATTTTTTTCTAATTTTATATCGTTAGAGCATTTTAAGATTTATTTCGCTATATTGTTAACATCTGTAGGGCTCTATATATTTTTTAAAAATAAAATTATCAAGAAAACTCTAGATAGAACTCCAAAGCTCCTTTTTTATTTAATTTTAATTTCTGGAACGTTTTGTGCAGGAATTATATCAAGTCTTTTTGGCATAGGAGGAGGAATTATTTTTGTTCCGATTTTAGTTATAATGTATAAAATGAAAATGATAAATGTGAGTCCGACAGCTCAGTTTACACTTTTGATAACTACAATAACAGGTCTGTTGACGCATATTATTCTAGAACACCCTGACTATAGTTATGGCATTGCTCTTGCTTTTGGTGCTTTTTTCGGTGCTCAAGTAGGTTCAAGATCTATTCATCTCATTAGCGAAAATATATTGAGTAAAATCTTATCTTTTTCTTTAATATCTATCGCAATTAATTTTATAATAGATTATATAAAAAGTCTTAAATGATATTTTAATTAGTGGTACTCTTCCATACGCAGTACGTTGATTTGTTAGTTATTTTGTCATCTCGTTCAACAAAAGATAGTTGTTGTATATACTTGTTTTTTGACTTTTTATGAATAGAATTAGTAATATGATTCTCGATTTCATTAACGTAAATAGATACATCACAAATATTACAATAAATTTTTTCTTCCATACAAATAATCCATTTATCATATCAATATATCATTTTGTTTTAAGAGTAATTGTATATACTGCTTCAGATAACAAATCCTTAAATAAATCTAGGTGAAAGTTGGGAAAAGTTAAAATTAATCCCTATGTCAAATTCAATGATTAGGATTAAATAAAATGAAATCTCCAAAAGTTGTATTATCTGCTGATCGTACTTTAATGTCTCCTTATCGGGGCATATCTCTAGCTTCTTTTTTTGGTTGTGCTCCTGCTTTGGATTTCAATAGAACTAAAGATTCATTCTGGTATTATATTTTGAAAAATCAAGTAACTCCTAGGGTCCTATTTGATTTCATTTGTAATCCTATTGGAAATGAAAATGGTATAGCAAACTTTGCTCCCTATGGATTGAGAAAATTAGAAGCGTCTCTATTAAGTGATGGTTATAATCCAAACGACGTTGTAGTTGCCCATCCTGATTATATAGAGAAATTCATCGGTCCCGAAACAGAAGTAGTAGGTACATATGAAATGGATCCCTTGGGAATGGGTCCAGTAACTATGACTTTTACATTTGGAAGGAAAACTATGTCTTATGATGAATTATATAACAGAGAATTACATTTGCGTATAAACGCTGCTAAAGCTAAGAATGGCAGTAAAGCAAAGGTAATAGTAGGTGCTTCTGGTACCTGGCAATATAACTACGATCCTGCTAAAATAGAAGAGTATGGAATCTATGGTATTGTTGAAGGAGATCTTGGAGGAATAGGACCTGAATTAGATGGAGTAGGAGCACGATTTTTTAATGCAGTAATTAATGGAGATTTAGAAACCTCTAATCCATTCAAAAAAAGTGAATTCAAGGTGGAAATTAAAGAATTTGCTAAAAACGATAGAAAATATCATGGTAGATTCTTTCACTATTCTGATGAACCTTCTATAGATGAAATTCCCAATATCGTTAATCCTAGTATGCATGGAATGATTGAGGTTATGCGCGGATGTGGACGTGGTTGCAAGTTCTGTGATGTTACTTTACGTCCATTAAGATATTATCCAGTCGAAAAAGTACAAAAAGAAATAGAAATAAACATGAAATACGGGGGTCTTAAAAACGCCTGGATTCAAAGTGACGATATTTTTGTTTATGGTCTTAATCCTAGAACTACAAAAAATATGCAGCCAAATAGAGAGGCAATTGAGGAACTTTTTAGAGGAATCATGGATACAGGCATAGAACATACGAATCCTACGCATGGGACGTTAGCGGGTGCGATTGCGGATGAGAGACTTGTACCGAATATTTCAAAAATAATTAAATCTGGTCCTGATAATTTCATAGGCATTCAATGTGGATTAGAAACCGGTAGTATTAGGTTAATAGGAAAATATGCTGACAGAAAATTAGCTCCTTTTAAACCCGCTGAATGGCATTGGGTGGTTAAGGAAGGGGTTAAAACCTTAAATGAACATTATTGGGTTCCTGCATTTACTCTTATCATGGGTTTAGATAATAACGAAAGTATAGACGATAGCTGGGAGACAATTAGGCTTATACACGAACTAGAAACAGAACAACCAGATTCTAAGTTTACTGTCACACCCCTTACTTTTGTTCCAATTGGATTACTAGAAAAATCAAGTTTTTTTGACATTGGAAATACAATGGATCCTGGAAAATTAGGAGTAATGTATAAAACATGGCAACACAATTTTAAATATGGTATACAAAAATTTATGTCAAAAGTAGGTAGACATAATACTATTAAAAATATGTTCTTTTCTGGTTTGGCAAAAACACTAGGTGGAATACCGTTAACATCAATGGAAAAATTTGCGAGAAGTAAAGGACCTGACCATGAAAAAGCTATTGAAAAGATCAAAGCGAATTATTGGTAGATCAAAAAATATTGCATTAAAAATAATCTAAAATAACCATAAAAATTATTTTTTGGCTCCGATGTTTCTATTCTTTAACCTCATTTTCTGACTGTGACATTTTCTGCATCTTTCTGAAGAAATGGGATTTCTACCTCCACATTTAAAACATATCTTATAGAATAATCTTCGCGCTTGTGCAATTTGTTTTTTAGTAGCATCAGTTATTGGCATAAATTCAAATAGCATAATTAAGTTATTTGTATTTTTCTTTTTCACTACTGGATTCATCATTAGTGATCAATAACCTATATTAATTTAAGAACACAGTTCTTAGATATTAATCATTTTTTTCTGAATTAACTCTTTATGATTATTCTTTATAGTTGACTCTAATTTTGCACATCTATTTATGATTTAATAAATTAAGCCAATGAAATAGATCACCCACTATGTTCCTGACTTTTTT
>JAATVK010000216.1 GCA_014523485.1 Nitrososphaerales archaeon TH5894 | reverse complement strand
CCTTAAACTGCTTCTCATTATATATCGGATTTAATTGGAGCTTTTTATCCTCCGTCATGGAGAAACTTCAAAAAGACTACCTAGATCAGGTGGGTTAGATAGATCTCTAACATATACAGGAACCACTGAGATAAAAAATATCGCAAATTCAATAAAAAAATTAAGGATTAAAATTGATTTAATAGTGACTAGTCCTATTTTTTCATGTAAACAAACAGGTGAAATCATTAGTGATCTATTTAGTAAAAAAATACCACTTATCATTTGTAATGATCTAAAACCAGAAGGGAAACCTTTGGATTTTTATAATAAAATATCAAAGTACAAAGATACATCATCAATTCTGATAGTAGGTCATGAACCTTATCTTAGTAGCATGATAAATGATATTATATCAAATAATAATGATATTGATAGAAATAGAAATTATAACAAGAATAGTATTAACAACATTATACTCAAGAAAGCAGGCTTATCAAGGATTAAAATAACTTCTACTGTACCAACATTGAAAGGAGAATTAAGATGGTTACTTACACCGAGAATTTTAAAGAAAATAGCTTAACCTTTATACATTATATCAAGAGAAAAACATGAAGGCATCAGTAATAGATTTAGGATATAATTCTATAAAATTAGTTAATTATAATATTATTCAAAAAAATAGTAATTATAGACCATATTATGATAAATCGATACGAGTAAAACTTGGAGAAGATATGCATAAGACAAATCTACTTAGATCAGATGCAATGGATCGTACTATAGAATGTATAAAATATTTTAGTGATATAATCACTATTGAATCAATTGAACATGTTATACCATTCGCAACCAGTGGAGTAAGAGAAGCTGAAAATAAAAAAATATTTCTTAAAAAAGTAGAAGAACAAACTGGTATTAAATTTAAAATATTATCTTCAGAACAAGAGGCATTTTATTCGTATGTAGGAGCTCTAAACTCTCTTTGTATACCTAATTGTTTATTTTTTGATCTTGGTGGAGGAAGCCTAGAACTTGTTTATACTGAAAATTATAAAATAAAGAAAATAGTATCACTTCCTTTGGGTTCACTAAAACTAACTCAAAAATTTTTTTCTAATACTACAGAAAAAAATAATGATAAAGAATCCATTGAAAAAAGTTACTTAAAACTACACAATTATTTATTAGAATCTTTACCAAGCAAAAAAGATTTAGGGATAGGTATTGATTCTATTACATTAGTAGGAGTAGGAGGAACATTAAGAGCATTAGCCAGATATGATCAGTTAATTAAAGAATATCCATTAAAAAAACTTCAAAATTATAATTTAGATTATAATTCTCTATCTATAATAAGAAATCATTTATTGAGTATGAGTACAAAGGAGATTGCTGCTATTGATGTAATAGGTAGTAATAGAGCAGAAACAATCAACACAGGTCTATATATAGTTTATTTGCTCATGTCAAAATTACATTTTCAAAATTTAATTGTAAGTACTAATGGTATAAGGGAAGGAATGATGTTTGACTTTGTTCGATCATTAAAAAATTCTGCCAATAGTGTATTAAATTCTAAAACTCGAAATATTAGATATGATAAATCTCTTTTAGAAAATTGTGAAAAGATGTCAAAATCGTCTATACGATTACCTATTTTTATTAATCAACTCTTGTCTCTTGAAATAGTAAATAGCTATGAATATGATATATTAAAAAAAGCTATTCTTTATTTACCAAAAATTTCTAATACTGTTAGTTATTTAGGTAAATTTTATTTTCTACTTGATGAAGACATTCCCAATATTAACCATAAACAACAAGTTATTCTAGCCTTATCACTAATATCAATTTGTAAACCCAAAATTGTTTCAGAACTTGCCGAAAATTATGTTTCTTTATTACGACCATTTTCAAAAAAGAAGAATGGAAAAAAAATTGTTGAGAAAATTTCTATTTGCTTACAACTATGTAAAATTCTGAAACAAATTAAAGATATTAAAATAATACAATTTAATAATGAGAATAGGAAAATGATAATATCTATTATGTTAAATAAAGAGGTTAAAATTCACGAGCTCTTATTAAAAGAAATTTTAAAACGTTTTGAATCGATATTCAATATTTCAATAGAATACTCTTTTTTTCAAAATGCAAAAGACATTAGGAGATAAAAAATGGTTATCCAACAGACTCAACAAAAACTAAAAGAAAATAGATATGGAGTAACAGGAAAACTTATTGTAGTAGAAGGAATAGATGGATCAGGTAAATCTACTCAAATAAGACTATTAGAGAAATGGCTTAGGTTTAGAAACATACGTGTCTTTTTAACAGAATGGAATTCTTCTGAGGCTATAAAAGACATAACTGCGAAGGGAAAGAAAAAAGAAAAATTAACTCCAACTACATTTTCTTTACTTCATGCGACTGATTTTGCAGATCGCTATGAAAGAAATATTTTTCCTCTCTTAAGAGCCGGTTACATAGTACTAGCTGATAGATATATCTATACAGCTTACGCTAGGGATATAGTAAGAGGATGTAGTCCACTATGGGTGAAAAAAGTATATGGATATGCATTGAAACCAGATCTTGTTTTTTATTTTAGAGTACCTGTAGATGTAGCTGCCGACAGAATATTATCAGGAAGACCTCGATTAAAATATTATGAAGCAGGTATGGACCTTGATCTCAGTAATGATATTTATGAAAGCTACCGTGTTTTCCAAAGTAGAATAATTGAACAGTATGAAAAAATGAGTAAGAATGAAAATTTTGTAATTATAGATGGTACATATAATATTGAACAACAACAGCAACTTGTCCGAAGTAAGTTTGATGAAATAGTAATGAACAATAAATCTGATAATGGCTGAGGACAAAAAAAATTGATGAATGATACTACTCACAAAATAAATTACTTTGGACATGGAATTCCATATTTTCAGAACATTGAAATAAAAGGGAAACTAATCATAATTGAGGGACTTGATTCATCAGGTCGTAGTACACAAATAGGATTAATGAATTCTCATCTTGAGGCAAATGGTCATGCTG
>JAATVK010000215.1 GCA_014523485.1 Nitrososphaerales archaeon TH5894 | reverse complement strand
TTAGGATCAATGATAGCAGGTATTATCGGATGGATAACATTAGCATTCTGGGGATTCAATAACATATATTTAATATCTGACAATTTTATTGATTTCTCATCTCAAAATGTTGCGATTCCAATTCGAAATATTATTGGAGCTGTTGTAGCTGGATTAGTTGTAGCTGCTTCACATAATCTCTTTCATAAAATTAGAGTACTAGGAAAATAAATAAAATAATTTCTTAGATATATGAACATTTATTGTATAACCTTTCTAATAAACTGTATTTTGTAATTTCTTGATTTTAATATTACTTATCCATGTCTTTATTGACCCATCGTTTACATAACTTTTAGAAAATTTTTTAAAATCTATTATAGCAGATATTGTTCTAAATTTGTTCTACCAATTGCGATTTCTGGGTCAATTTTTTTATATTGTTTAGCAATATTTGCCAGTGATGTTTTTACAGCATCAGTTTTATTTATTGGATCAGTTAATGGGTCAAGTCTTATAGTTATTTGATCATTATTCTTTTTCATTACCATAATATAATATGTTTGAGACTGATTACCATTTTCTATGACTATGGTTTTAATTAATAAAAGGTTCTTTAATTGATTTAAAAGGATATCTTCAAATCTGATTATGGTGCTTGTTGTTTGATCTTTCTCCTCATTCTTAATAATAAGAACTTCTTTTTTAAAATTATGATAAAAACTCTCAAAATCAGAAACATTAGTTAATACTATGTGAGGCATTTTTCACGATTCCTCTAAAAATGACAATATTTTAGGAATGCATAATCCACTAACGCCTGCTCCAATGATAATTGCTTTTTTGACCAATATATTATGAAATTTTATTTTTCATGTATTTTAATTATTCAGCATTTTAAAAAATCTAGTGCCCAAATTAAACTACAATTACTTAAAAGACTATACTTAAAAAAGACTATTTTATCTTTTTTTAGTACTTCAATTAACTCATGAATTTTGGGAGATTTTGGATCTATAGAAAATAAAGGATTAGAAAAATTAGTTTTTAATTGCAAATAGTGCAAAGGGTTGTTTGTGTTTGTTACAACTTTTATTTTATCTTATTTCCATTTTTCCGAGTAGGAATCTAAGTGTATCCTCTAATTCCGGATTAAAAAACTTGTAACCCATTTCCACTAATTTATTAGGACGTACATAGGTATTTGCAGATAGTAATTCATCAGACATTTTGCCAAAAATTAGTTTGGTTATATTTGGATTTATCGAAATTGATAATTTAGGGTTAAGTATTTTTTTGAGTATATTTGAAAATTCTAGATTTGTAACTGGATTTGGTGATACAACGTTTACAGGACCTTGAATTGAAGTATTTGTTATTGAATAAAAAATACTTTTTATAACATCTTCTATTGAGATCCAGCTGATATACTGCTCTTTCTTTCCAATTGTTACTCCTACACCTAATTTGAAAGGTGTCAGTAATTTTTGTAAAATGCCTCCTTTTGAAGTTAATACTATACCAAAACGTGTGTTGACTACTCTTATTCCGATCTCAGTTGCATCTTTTGTTGCTTTTTCCCATTCTTGACATACTTTAGATAGAAATCCACTTCCTGAACTGCTTGTCTCTGTTAAAACTTCATTAGGTCTATTTCCATAATATCCAATTGCTGAAGCACATATTAATAATGATGGAGGCTTTGACAGCTTTGTTAAAGATTCAGCTAAAAGTGTAGTACCTTCAATACGACTATTCAATATCTTTTGTTTTTTTGTATCTGTCCATCGTCCAAAAATATTTTCTCCTGCAAGATGAATAACTATGTCAAAGCCCTCAAGGTCATGATGATTTAGTTTTTTATGTTCGGGATCCCAATATATTATTTTTTCGTGATCTGTATTTGAAGTTGAATATTTATTTTTATAATTTGTATTTTTTACAAGACGGGTAATCTTATGCTTTCCTATATTAGTTAATAATGGAATAAGTGCAGAACCTATTAATCCATGAGAACCTGTAATGAGAATTTTCTTTTCTTTTTCTAATACCATTTTATCAAAATATATATCATTAACTAAAATGCGTGAACGATAAAGAAACAATTGATTCAAATAATTTTGTATTCTTTTTCTTATTATTTTAGATCCTATTTTACCTAATTTAGGAATATAATCTATTTTATCTTCTATAATGCATTGATTTGTGCCTTGAGGTATAAAAGAATGGGTATGAACCCACTTTTGAAATGGTCCGCTTATCATTTTATCTTGAAATTGGCTATTGTGAATATAACCAAAATGTTTAGAAACCCATTTGAAATTTATTGGACCTAACTTAATTCGAAAAATTGAAATAGCATCATTGTTAATTCCTCCTTTTTGACTAACTACATTCAAACCACTCCAAGGAGGAATAAGTCTTTCTAAAGCTCCGTCCCGAGTATGATAATCAAAAAG
>JAATVK010000214.1 GCA_014523485.1 Nitrososphaerales archaeon TH5894 | reverse complement strand
GAAATAACTAAACATGACAATTTAAACTCGAGTAATTAATTCTTCTGATTTAGCTTATAGAAAATAGATGCAAATGTAACAACTTAATAAAAGGGATCTAAAAATGTTAGTAATTAGAATAATCTTGTTTCTACTTACTTAATCTTTTCAATTTTGTAAATTATATAAATCTAAAAGTAATTTAAAAAAGTTTTAAGTAAATGAAGATGATTACTAAAAATAAAATTATAACAGTAATAGACCATCCTATAACATTAGAAAATATTCCATTGACACGATTACCAAGTATATTTTTATCATTAGCAATTCTCATTATTATTACAAGTATTGGAACTAAAATAATCCCATTGATAGTTGCAGCATACAATAACATCTGAATTGGATTAATTGGATTAATATAATTAATTATCAAGCCTATAATTACGCAAACAAGTATAACTAGATAGAATGGTATTGCATGCTTAAATTTTTTACTTAAACCTTCTTTCCATCCAAATAGTTCAGATAGTGCATATCCACTTGTCACTGCAAAGATAGGTATTGCTAATAACCCTGTTCCAATTATACCTATTACAAAAATTATTTTTGATACTTCTCCTGAATGAGGAAATGTTTTAACTAATGGCTCTAAGGCTTGTGCTGCTTGGTCTGCTGTTTGTATTTCATATATTTCATTTGCATGAAGACTACCTGCAGTTGTTACCATAATAGACCACATAACAAATACTGCAAACGCCATACCAATTCCTACATCAATTTTTACTAACAGTATTTCTCTGTTTGATATATTAGACCTTCCAAATCTCATTTCCTCTTGTTTATTTTTGGCAATACTTTCTTCTGCTTCTTCAGATGTTTGCCAGAATAACATATAAGGTGACAAAGCATTGCCAAAAATAGCAATAATCATCATTATAAATTCTGGTGTTAGTTTAATATTTGGTATTAATGATGATGATAGTATCTCATTCCAATTTCCTCCAACAATTATTGCTGTAATAAAATAGACAAGTAAGGTTAATGTTAAATATCTAAGTATTCTTGCATATTTTTTATAAGGAATAAGAATCACACTTAATAAAACAATAATTGAAAAAAATATTGAAAATCCAATTGGTGGGATTTGTGGAAATATTAGTTTAGTAGAAGCAGCCATTGCTCCAAGATCTGCGCTAATATTCATAATATTTCCAACAATAAGCAGAATAACTATTAGAAAAGCAATTTTTTTTGAATATTTTTTAGATATTACTATTGTTAACCCACTTCTAGTTACAATACCAATTCTAGCACAAATTCCAACTATTACTATAATAAATGGATATAGAAACAATGATAACCACAAAAGACCAAATCCAAATTTTGCTCCTGCCTGAGAGTAATTTGATATGGCAGAAGGATCATTATCTGCTGCTCCTGCAATAAGGCTTGGCCGTAAGGATTTAAAAACTAATAGAAAGGATAACTTTTTTTTATTATTATTTTTTGATGGTGGTCTGAACTTGTCGGATTTATCCACTATTATATCTATTATAATTCAAAGTGTTTATTCTTTATCTAATTTGAAGAATATTGTATCTATTGATACGGTTTTTCTGTGTATTCTAAAACCTCCTCTTTATTTTTGTAATTTATAAATTATTGCTAATTAATCTAAGGCCACAATAATACTATTGAATAGATAACCTTTAAGGATTATAGTAAATGAAATTATATAGCATCTTGATTTATAATTATTATTTCAATTTCTCTTCTTATCTCATAAAAGAGAAACATATAATCTAAAGCCATCTATATTATGATTATTAAAATTGACATCTGTATGGGACGAAATTGATGAATGGGGACCTGAAAAGGTCTTGCAGGTTTATGATCCTGACACTGGTATGAAAGGAGTTTTAGTTATTGATAATACTTCAAAGGGTCCAGGAAAAGGGGGTATACGATTTGCGCCAAGTGTTACCCCTTTAGAAGTTTTTAGACTCGCCCGAACTATGACATGGAAATGTGCTGCTGCTGGTCTTCCATTTGGTGGTGCCAAAGGTGGTATAATTGCTGATCCAAATAAAGTCGATAGGGCGTCATGGATGAAATCATTTGCAAAAATGATTAAACCATATTGTCCTTCTCAATATATAGCTGCAACAGATGTAGGGACAACAGAACTTGATATGGCAATTTTTGCACATGAGATAGGTGATATGCGAGCTTGTACTGGCAAACCATCTGAGCTTGGAGGTATTCCCCACGAACTTGGAACTACAGGTTATGGAGTGAGTGTAGCATTGCAAAGATCTCTTGATATACTGAAAGATTTGAAAATTATGCAAATACCACAAAAATCTCAGACTAGAGTGGTCATTCAGGGATTTGGAAATGTTGGATCCTTTGCTGCTCGATTTCTCGATCAAAGTGGAATTAATGTAATAGGTGTCAGTGATGTGTCAGGATTTATTTATAACAAAGGAGAGAATGGGTTGAATATTCCCAAACTAATGAAAGATATGAAAGGAAAAGCAAAACTTTCAGATCTAAAAGATTACGGATATGATATAAGAGATAAAGATGAAATCTTTGAAATTGATTTAGATATTTTTATTCCTGCAGCTATGGGTGGTGTTATAAATAACAAAACTGCTCCCAAATTACTTGGAAATGGTGTAAAAATGGTTGTGGAAGCAGCAAATAATCCTACTACTGACGATGCTTGTGAATATTTGTATAAAAATAATATCTGGATTGTACCTGATTTCCTTGCCAATGCTGGTGGTGTTATTGGATCTTTCGTTGAATATCAAGGCAGAACTGAAAAAGAAGCATTTGATCTTATTGAATATAAAATAACCAAGAATATAAAAGAAGTATTAACAGAAGCAATAATGAAAGAAGAGAATCCAAGGAAAATAGCTACTGAACTTTCCAAACAAATAGTATATAGAGCAATGTTGTTGAGGAAAGGCGCAATAAGTGTTGCACGTGAAGCTTATGATAGAAAGGATAGAATCTCATTATAAAAATAAAATAAACAAAACATGAAATGATAGGTGATCGTACCACTACACATAGTATAAATTTTAAAAGATAATTCATTTAATCAAAATGATCTTTTTCTTATTATTTGATGTGCACTTTTGTAAAAATCTTATGTATCTATTTTTAAAGTCGTTTGAAATATTTCTAATTTAATGAAATTAAGTTAATGGAAGTGAATACTGGTTAACTTAAGAGCGTCCGGTAAGATGAACAAGATTTAGCAATCTGTTATTATTGTTACAAATATATAATAAAATATTTGAGAATCTATTTTGTTTTATTTGCTTACATCAGAGACTTTATTTCCAAGAGGAGGAAAAATAGTTACAAAATCATCCTTCATACTTACTATATTCCAGTTGCGTTTCTTAGATTCTTCCAATACTTTTTCTGCACCTTTGTCATACGAGAATTCTCGAATAGGATCATCGTGGTGAATCAATATTTTCAAAGATTTTCCTATTGGATTATTGTCATCAGCATATTCAAGCATCTGCAGATCTCCATCAGAATTTCCTGCTACTAATACAGGTACTTTGCCTATGTGCAGTGCAATGTTGGCTGGTTTTTCATATGTGTTATCAAAGGAACCAAGAACGGGTTCTCTGAAAATAAATGATTTGTTGTTGTTAATATCATTATTTGTATCGTTGATTTCATCAATAAATGTATATTTCAAACTACTACCTATTATTTGATCTTTGGAAATTTCATATACTGAAGAAAGAGCTTCT
>JAATVK010000213.1 GCA_014523485.1 Nitrososphaerales archaeon TH5894 | reverse complement strand
GTACTTCTATTAATTTTGGGATTTTCATTGATGGTAGATGGGTTTTCACGAATAACTGATGGTTTGACCAATAAATCTGACAAGAGACTACTTAGAGGATTTACCATCGCAGTAGGAATATTAGGCATCATAATTTCTGTTGGTATTAATATCATTCCTTTCTGGGGTAAAATATTTATTAGTAAATTAATAGCAATAGATTTGATAATTATAGGAATACAGATGATTACAACTGGAACTGTTAATGTAGAAGCTGGAAAAAAAAGGTTAAAGGAAAAGATAAAGAAAATCTTTAGAGGGCATGAACAAAGTGAAGAAAAGAAATAGCAGGTAAAAAAACCCCTTGTAAATTACCTCTGATAACAAGAATGCTATAGACTTTACGTGATAGTATCATTTTATGATTAAATCACAACGGAAACCACTGGGCCCCAATTAGATTTAATCTTTTAAAATAGATTCAATCTTTTAAAATATTGTTTAACCTTTTGTTTATATCTTAATCCTCTATTAAACCATATCTTGAGACAGTTAGGATGTAGTTCCATCGCTTTCTCATAGCATTCAATATCTCCTTTCCTTTGTAATTCATGTGGAATGCTATCCAAGATCCATTCTAGAAAAGTTCGCATGATTAGTAGACCTTGATACTTACAAGAAATGATTTTAAAGATTTTAATCAGTTTTCTATATAACTTTCATAGTATTTTTTTATATACCCCTAATCTAATCTAATCTCTTATCAAGGTTTTTGCTTCAAGTTTATATTTGAAAAAAGTCTTGATTTGTTAAATATATTATTCTATTATTAGATAGATATTAATGATAATAAAGAAAATAAATGAGGAAATCATAAAAATAAAAGTTAACAACTTCAAAACAGAAAATGAGAATCTGAACAATTTATTAATACATGACTAGACTATTAAACTCTAAGATTGTAACCAGATCTATCTTTATTTGACATAGCATACGTCATAGTTTGGACCTATACTCAACGACTCTAGGTAATCTAGTTCAGACTATGACAATTTAATATAACAACTGAAAAACAAAATTCTTTATCATTATCAACAACCAGGATATAAACAATATCTAGTTCGGTGTATGATAATTTAAATAAAATCAAATTGAAACAATTTAATAGTCATAGTCTGAACTAATGGTTTAGGTGTCTTGATTATTTAGTTCAGACTATGACATTGACTTATGATATGCCTAATAGATCTCGATAGGAAAGATCAAGAATAAGTTATTGATGTACGTATTTATTAATTATTGAAATTCTCATTTTCTGTTGTGAATATGTGATTGTGAATTAGGTAATAGTTAAAGGCTAATATTTTTGTTTTATTCTTAGGTTATACTCTGAATAGTGAATAGTGGGTTAATATTCTTTCTGTTATTGTATCCTTGATATATTTATTAATTTTCGGTTTTTTATAGTTTAATTAATATAAATTTTATACTCATTTTCTAATATTTTGTCATATTTATTTTACTAGTAATGAATTAACAATATTTTGTTCTATTATATAGATATTTATAATTAAATATATAGACTAAGACAATAAGTTATATACAATACAAATAATTGTTACTTAAATATTTTTTGTCATAGTCTAGACTAGATGATCGCAACGATGATATAAAAATCTAGACTATGACATATATATGTCTCCTATTCCATCCATTCCTCAAGGATTTAATAGGTAAATTATTAATGGAGATAACCGTATTTATTAATTCCTGAAATTCTCATTATAGAATCTGAAAGTTATTATAATAATACCATGTTACTTAATAGCATCAATAAAAGATTTATTACTAATATTTATAAATCAAAGGATAATTGTTAAGTAATAATATATAACTATATATCAAGTAAAAATAAATTTTTATTTCTCAACTTTAAGAATTAACTATATAGTTAAATATTAGGTTCCCCTAATAAAAATATCTGGAATATGCATAGGCATAATTAATCTCAAGTCATTCAACTCCCCCCCTTCTTGAGGCATAAAAGTATAATATGCTTCAAGAAGTTTATAATAAATAAATATGTTATATATTGAAATGTATTATATTAATTGTGATAAATTTAATTTATTTTCCAAATTGAAAATAACATAATGGAGTTAAATAATGGTAATAATATTATTAAATTGAATCATGATAAATACTGGCGATAGAATAACCATTCAAGAATTATTTGCACAATATAACATTGCTATAGATAATAAAAATATAGATGAATGGATTAACACTTGGACAGATGATGGAGTATGGACTACAACATTTGGAGAAGCAAAAGGTAAAACAGAACTAAATAATATGATCAATCAAATTACAAATGAATTCGCTAGTGGTAAAAGACATTTGTCAACAAACATTGTAATTAAAGATGCACCAAATAATATGGCTATTGCAAAATCATATCTAACAGTGATAGAAGCACATAGGAGTCCAGAAGTAGTAGCCTCAGGTACATATAGTGATACATTAAAGAAAAATAATACTGGGGTCTGGAAATTTTTTCAACGTAAACTAGATATTGACCTTGTAAATGAATCTAATAAGTAAAGGTTTTCATTACTATCACCTTTTTTTAACTAATAAAATTTTTCTTTGCTTTTTTGTAAAATTGTATGCTGGGTATACTCCTTTCAACTGATTACTTTAAGTGTACATTCTAACTTTGACCATTTAGATTGTATAAATGACTATTTGCATATTAAAAATGTCATAGTCTGAATACATAAAGAAGTGGACTGGGGATAGTGGACGGGGGATAATAAGAATTCATACTATGGACATTTGTATGTCTATCTAGATTGTATCTTTGAAATACATCGGAATAATTTTATTTATTATTTAATTTCTCTTTCTATATTTTAATAATTTTGATCTTTAATTTGAGAATCGCCCTAATATTTTAATAAAATATTTGTTCTTATTGACTGAAATGAAACCAAAAGTAAAGATAATTGAGACATTTAACTCAGCAATTTCATTAGAATCTCAAATAAATCAATTCTTGCAAAAAATTGATGTAGACAATTTTATCGATATAAAACTTAATACATTAGAAAGAATAAATTCTTCTCCTATTGATAAACATGTTGCGTTAATAATCTATCTGGAATAATTTTTATTTTCATCAATGTTCTTAACCACAAGCCCACATCATTCTAATTTCAAACAAAATGGAATTGATATAAAGCAACTAAAGGTATCATATACTAAAATATGACAAGGGAAGTATTATAAATTAAAAAAATCATTACTATTTATAAAATAGAAAAAATTTCTGAAGAAATATTACACAATGTTAATGTGAATAAAACTAAATAAATTTTTGTACATGTTTAACAATCACAATGATTATTTCTGTAATTTATTTAGAATTTCAAATTACATTATATCGATTTCCATTCTCCCAATACTATCATTTTTTATTTTGTTCGGATCTGGTAACTTAGTAAT
>JAATVK010000212.1 GCA_014523485.1 Nitrososphaerales archaeon TH5894 | reverse complement strand
TTATTAATGCATATAAATCCTTTATTTATGTAAACTAAGTCTTTTCCATATAATAAACTGATATTTCTAATAATAAAATTCATTTGATCTCATAGATAGGAATAATTTGTCCTTTTTTACTCAATTTTCTAATGGAATCGAGAGCCTCTGTGGCATTCTTGGCTGATTCTCTAGAGGTTCTTCCAAATCCTATGCCACAATTAAATTTAATATCCAATTCATCAGAGATACTATTTAATAACTTAGAAATTTCATCTTTTTCTAATAGATCAGCAGCAATTATCATAAAGTTATCTCCTCCTAGAAAAAAAGTTAATGAATCTTTCTTGAGAAATTTATCCATAAGAAGAACATAAGATTTCATTACCTTAATAGTAGTTTCATAAGGAGATAGATGATTTCCAAAACCTGATGAATCATTTATATCAATATGAAGTATTTTTACTTTGTTGTCATTTAAAGAGGGAGATTCTGAAATATTGTTTATTTCACCATAAATTTGAAAATTTTTAACAAGAAATTTTTCATTTCTTCTTATCTGATAGGCTTGGATATTTGCATCTAATGGGGTCTTTCCAATTCCTATTGTAAAAGATATACACAAGTTTGGATGTTTAATAGAAATCTCTTTTCTAACTGAGACATGATCTTCTAATGATAATGTATTTGTAATTACAAAATATTCATCAAATCTATTGGAGAATACAAGACAATTATATTTGGAGAATAAATATTGCAAATCATGATAAATCTTGGCTTGGAGCATTTGTAATTTTGCTTCTCTATCACTACCCAAGACCAATGTCCATGGTCCATAACCTTCTATTTTGATTATTGTTAGCTGGATATTCATTTTATAATAATAGTAGTTTTATTTTGACTAAATTGACTTTCATTTAATTTTTTTATTCTAGTTACCATATTTACAGCTGCATTTACTGCACGTATGGGAACTATTTTTGCTCTTTCCCATGCTTGTTCAATAGTCATGTTAGGTCCTGATATACCTAGTGCAACTGGTTTTTTATATTGTAATGATAAATCCGATATCAGTCTCGCTGTAGTTTCAGCAATTATTATATCGTGATTTGTATCGCCTTTTATAACTGCTCCTAATGTAATTACAGCATCAATAGTATTATTTTGCAATAAATGACTTATTATTAGAGGCATATCAAACGTTCCAGGTACGTAACAAATATGACTAACATTCGAGTTTAACTTTGATGCATGAACTCTTGCTTCTTCTAACATTACATCAGTAATTTCATGATTAAATTCAGAAACAACTATTGCTAAGTGAACTTTGATCAATTGAAATTTAAATCACCGAATATGTCTTTAATTGATCAGCTTCTAATAAAGGAATGTCTTTTAATTTTGCATATTTATATGCTTCATCAATAGAAAGAGATCTAAAAGTATGAGAATCAAGCATCTCACATATTGCAACAGCTGGGGTTAGACCTGCAATCTTTGCCAAATAAACAGCAAGTTCTGTATGACCAAATCGTTCTTTTAATAGCCCTTTTGCAGCAATCAATAGGGAAACATGACCTGGAGTTCTAAAACACTTGATAAATTCTGATACTCCACCATTATCAATATTTTTGCAAACTGATGCAAGTTTGGAAATTGTTAACGCACGATCATAATCAGTAATTCCGGTGTAAGTATCTCTATGATTAACAGAAATTGAGAATGAAGGTTTATCTCCATATGGAGCACGACCATTTGTCATAGCGGTAAATAAAGGATGATCATTAGAAACACAGTTTAAAATATCATGTATGTATGATAATCCCAACTTTGTAGAAATATGACCATCTATAGCTAGGCACAAGAGGCCCCCTGCGTCATTTCTTATAGTTGCTATATGATATGGTGTTATATTTTCTGCAGCAATTATCATATCAGTTTCATTTTCTCTACTGTCATCATCATGAATAAGAACAAATTTTCCTTGACTGAGTGCATCTATAGCATCTTTTACAGTTGACAAACACAAATTATAAAAACAGCAGTCATTATATATTTTACTACAAAAGTTGTTATTACCAATTTTATGGTAAAAGTCTTGAAATATATTTCCCAATAATATCAAATTCGATATTAACTTTATCTCCAATTGATTTTATCCCTAAAGTAGTTTTTTTTAATGTATGAGGAATCAAAGATATGGATACTAAGTTTTTATTGTCAATATCTACAACGGTTAAGCTAATTCCATCAATTGTAATTGAACCCTTTCGTACTACATATCGGAAAGATTCTTTTAGTTCCCCAAAGATTTTGATAATAAGTTTTGTTTCTGTGGGGAAAACTATTTTGTCGTAGATAATACCTGTACAATCTACATGACCTTGAACAAAATGACCATCAAACCTGTCGGATACTCTCATACTTCTTTCAATATTAACCTTCTCTCCTTTCTTTATTGAATCTAGACATGTTTTTCTTACTGTTTCTCCAATTACTGAAAATTCGGCAATATTATTATTTAATTTGGTTATGGTTAAACAAACTCCGTTTACTGCTATACTTTTACCAATCTTTAAACCCTTACTTAAATTCCCAATATCTATAGAAAATTTAATTTCAGCAGGATATTTCGAATTGCCTTTTTTTATCTCGTTAATAGATTTTATTTCACACAGAGATTCTATTATACCAGTGAACATTATAGAAATTCATTTATTTATTGTTATTGAAGATAATATAAATACACAACTAGTAATTACATTCATATAATAAAAATAAAAATTTAGAAAAGGATATTTTATACATATACTGTCTCTTTAGAGCGCCCCTCCCCCCGAGAGTGGAAATCAAATCTCTTTAAAACGAGAGTTTAAATTTATTATTACAAAAAATGGTGAGTATTGAAATGCTCAGAGTAATTAATATCCGGTGAGAGTAGTTACAAATAATATATAATAATGAAGAATGAGGTTTAATTGAATTGAGAGATTGATATATGTCGAAAGCTGGAAAACATAAAATAATAAAATTAACTCATACCTAAGACATTTATTGTATTATTTAACAATTTCAAGATTAGAGAAGATAAGATTATTTTAATAAAATGCAAAGGATCTTTGAAAAAAATAGTAGATTAGAATGGTGATTATTTTTCTGATCTTGGAATAACAGTAAACAAGAAATCAAAAATTGAAGATCTCTAGCCAAAATGATTAATTAGAATAAAGATGAAAAAATTAGAAGAAAGAAAAAAAATTTAATTTTACAAACATTAACAGAAATAATAAACAGTATGTGTATGTCTGTAGTTATCATAATAAATTAATATATAAAAATCGATGAAGAAATAGAAAAGGATGAAGTAATAGTATTAGGGCATATAGAAAGCCGTTTAAAAGATTTGAATCATATATTAAAGCTTTAATAAAATATCTTTAATAGTCAAGCAAGGCTTATAATAATAATAAAAATAACCAAATACAATGAATAAAATAATAACCAAGCGTGGAAATCATGTTATTGAGAAATTAAACGAATTTGAATTTAAAATTAATGTTGATAATTCTAAAAAAATGAATGTACCAGTTACGATTTATGCAGATGATAGCTTGATTTTAAAAATGAGTGAAGATAGAACATTAGATCAAGCTGTCAATGTTTCAACACTCCCTGGTGTAAGAAAACATGTAGTGGTATTGCCAGATGGTCATGAAGGATATGGTTTTCCGGTTGGAGGAGTAGCAGCTACTGACATGGAAGAGGGAGTTATTAGTCCTGGAGGTGTAGGATATGATATTAACTGTGGAGTAAGACTACTCAGATCAAATCTTCACGTAAATCAAGTTAAACCTCATTTAAAAGATTTAGTAAATGAATTATTTAATTCAATACCATCAGGGGTAGGTAGCGAGGGATCTATTAAACTCACAAGATCAGAATTAGATGAATTATTGATCGAAGGAGTTGACTGGGCTATTAAACATGGTTATGGGTATAAACAAGATTCTGAAGTCTGCGAAGAGAAAGGTAGAATGATAGGAGCTAATCCAGAAAGTGTTTCTGATACTGCCAGAAAAAGAGGAGCTCCTCAGTTAGGAAGCTTAGGCTCAGGAAATCATTTTCTGGAAATTCAACAAATCCAAGAAATTTTTGATGAAAATGCAGCAAATATGATGGGGTTAGAAAAAGGTCAAATAACAGTACTAATACATTGCGGATCACGAGGATTTGGTCATCAAGTGTGTAGTGATTATTTACGTTATTCAGAAAAATCTTTGAAAAAATATAATATTGAATTAATTGATAGAGAACTCGCATGTGTTCCAAATAATTCAATTGAAGGAGAAAATTATAGAAAAGCGATGTATTCAGCTTTAAATTTTGCATGGTCAAATAGGCAAATAATTACCCATTTTACTAGAAAAACATTTGAAAAAATATTTTCGAGTTCAGAAACAGGATTAGATATGAAATTGGTTTATGATGTAGCACATAATATAGCCAAAGTAGAACGTCATAAGGTTGATGGAGAAGGAATGAGAGACTTAGTAGTTCATAGAAAAGGTGCTACTAGGGCTTTTCCGGCAGGTATGGAACAGGTCCCAGAGAAATATCGACAAATAGGTCAACCTGTAATTATACCAGGGTCAATGGGAACAGCAAGTTGGATATTAGTCGGAAATAAAAAATCTCTTGATTTAAGTTTTGGATCAACTGCACATGGAGCGGGAAGAACTATGTCAAGAGGTGCTGCTAAAAGAAGTTATACCATTGAAAAAGTAAAAGCTGAACTTGATTCAAAGGGAATATATATAAAAGCATTAACAAAAAATGGAATAGTAGAGGAAACACCTTTAGCTTATAAAGATGTAGACTCAGTAGTGAATGTATCAGATAAATTGGGGATTGCAACTAAAGTAGCAAAGTTAGTTCCGATGGGAGTGATTAAAGGTTAAATGGAAGAAGATCTAGATATTGAAATTCTTAAAGCTAAGAAAATGCAAGAAATAATGCAACGTATGATAAAACAGAAAAAAGAAAATAAAGAAAAAGATATTAAAAAACGTGAGCCTTCCGAAAGGGAAATCTTACGATCATATTTGTATGATAGAGGAGATGAAGTATTAAAATTAGCAGAATCTCAATTTCCATCAGAAACTAGAGCAATAATAAATAGAATAGTAGAACTTATTAATAGTGGAGAAATAAACCAAAAAATTTCTGGAGGAGAATTACTATCGTTATTTCGAACAATAGGGATTAATGTTAAAATAAATACTACTATCAAAATTGAAGAACATGGAAAATATATGTCATTTGCAGAGAAACTTAAGCAGAATAAAGAGATTGACGATGAATAAAATAAAAGATAATGTCAATAAATAAATGCATTTCATCAAATACTTATTTTTTTAATTTATTTTTATATCATTCAAAAATGATAGTAATATCGATTAATTTATTATTGTAACTGAATCTCTCTCAATATTACGTTTCATAATTTTTAAAGCTTGGGTGTTTTCTACTTAAAAGAAAAATTAAAAAATATTGTAATGTTATACTCTTCTTCCCCTTCGGCCACCTGGCTTTCTGGTTGTATCGTGGGGAACTGGAGTAACATCATCGATTCTTCCGATTCTAAAACCTGCTCTAGCTAATGCTCTTATTGCAGCTTGAGCTCCTGGACCGGGTATTCTAGGTCCTACTCCTCCAACTGCGCGCACTCTAATATGAAGTGCATTTATTCCTTTGGATTTTGCTGTATCTGCTGCAGATACTGCAGATTTCATTGCTGCGTAAGGTGATGATTCATACCTATCAGCAGTTACATGTCTACCTCCAGAACTAAACGATATTGTTTCAGCACCACTAATATCGGTAATATGAACTAATGTATTATTATAACTACTAAAAATATGAGCTACTCCCCATTTATACTGAGTAATATCTTCAGTTTCAGACATAATCTTATAATTCACTTAATTTGGATATTAAAACTTTGTTAATATATTAAGAAAAATGTAAAAATCCTTTATTTTCTATTAGAAAATAATCTTTACCTTTTTCAATTTTTCTTCCATGAAATAATTCAAGTTTATTATCATATTTAACAAAAACATTACCACTTCCAATCATTGCTTTTCCTATTACAAACATTGGTAAATGAAATTTCTTTGCAAGAAAATTTACTTTTTGCAAATTCGAGGGATTGATCGTAGCTAGTATTTCGTATTCTTCACCACCCTTAAATATCAGGTCATAAATGTCTAGAGAATTACTTTTTGCAAATTCAATTAGACCTCTAGGAAATGGAATATCATCAACATAAAAATCAACCTTACTTTGTTTAGCCAATTCATAAAGAGAGGTCCCTAATCCATCACTAGAATCAATTGATGATGAAAAATACTTTCCCAATAATGTTCCAAATTTTTGATTAGGTTTTGGAAGTAGAATACGTGATATAGCTTGTTTTTTAAAAGAAGGTATTGCTTTTGAATTGAAAAGCAATATTTTTAATCCAGCCGCTGTATAACCAAATTCTCCTGACGTTATTACAATATCTCCAGCTTTAGCATTATTTCTCAAAGGAATACTGTTAGATGTCGAATCAAAAAAACCAATTAAAGTACAATCAATTATTAGTTCCTTAGATTCATTGGTATCACCTCCAAGAAAAACTATACCAAATTCCTTAGAGGCTTTTTCGAATCCCAAAATTAGGTTTTTTATTTTATTTTTTGTCCAAGAGCTAGGAATCGCTAATGATAGTAATGAAAAATATGGTGGTTTTATTCCTTTTGCAGACATATCGCTAACAGCAGAAACAATACTTTTTCTTGCTATTTGCCATATCTTCATTTGTTTAACTACATCGGTACTTTCTACTAACATATCACACTTTATAATTATATTAGAAGAATTGGAAGGTCTTACTTTATTTTTTTTTAAATCTTTGAAAGATAATACTGATACATCATCTCTTATTTGGAATTGTGTTTTATTTTTTTCTAGAAGGTTAGAATAAATTAAATCTATAATTTCTTTCTCATTTAATTTGGTCATGCAATTTAATTATTCTTTTATTTACATTTCTATAAAGAGTATTAATTTTACTCTTAGTAGATTCTACTGATATTCTTAAAACATGTTCAGTGTTAGATATCCTAAACAAAATCCAAGAATTCTCATCTATAATTATTTTAATCCCATCTAGGGTATTAATTTCTGTTGAATCTTTTTTAAATTCGTCATATAACTTTTCCAAAATAGTTTTTTGTAATTTAGACCCAATTTGAATTTTAGTTCTAATTTGAGAATAATTATCGGAAATTTCAAAACATTCTTTTAATATTTTTTTATTAATTGTACTGATTAGAACACTAGCTAATATAGCATCTCTACACATATTAAAATTAGGCATAATAAATCCTGCACTACTTCCCTCTCCTCCTGCATTAGCATTCTTTTCTATCATTTTTTGAACAACATTTGCTTCACCTACCTTAGAATAAGTTAAATAACATCCATGATTTTTAACAAAATTTTGAATAGATATACTTGTATCTATGCTTGTTACAAATTTTTTTCCTTGGAAATTATATAGCATATTTGCTATACACAGTAAAAGTGTAATATCTGAATTTAACTTTTCACCATTACTATTAACAACAACTAAACGATCTCCATCTAGATCAAATGCAAATCCATAATCAAGATCATTTGATTTTACAATAGATTTCAATTGTAATAAATCATCTACTGTAGGATCGGGGCCTCTAGAGAATATACCTTTATTTCCATTAACATCATAAACAACATGTCCAATATTCTTTAGTATATTGTTAGCATATCCAGATGCAGCACCACCTCCAGCATCTATACCAATTCGTTTGTTATGGTATGAATTCAGTTCTTTTGACTTTTGAATTAATTCTAGTATATCATTTTCATAATTAGATAAGAAATTCCTAGAAACTCCATACGACGTAATTGGAAACATTGTTTGAGTTGATAATAATTCACACAATTCTTTTTCAAATATTCCTCGCCCATCAATTATGAATTTAAGTCCATTCCACTCAAAAGGGTTATGAGATGCAGTTATAATGATAGACCCATCAAATTTTCGGGACTCTCTAAATACTATTGGGGTAGGTGCTACATTTAAATCATAAACATCAATATTCTGTTCCATTAAACTTGATTTTACAATTTTTTTTATGATGTCACCTGAAGCTCGAGTATCACAAGCAACTAGACATTTTATCTTTTTATCTTTAGATTTTTTAAGATAAGATCCAAAAAGACAAGATAATCTATAAATTTCATGAAGATCCAAATCTTTGCCATAAATACCTCTCGCTCCAGAAATTGATATTTTCAACAATAAGATTAGAAAGTTTTGATTTAATTGTGTTACTAGAATCTAAATTATATATCAGTAAAAATAAATTTCGTTTGTTAATACTGCCTCTGTAGCTCAGCTCGGTAGAGCGAAGGTTTCGTAAACCTTAGGTCGTGGGTTCAAATCCCACCTGAGGCTTTGAATGCTC
>JAATVK010000006.1 GCA_014523485.1 Nitrososphaerales archaeon TH5894 | reverse complement strand
GTGGCTATTAATTTAAAGGAATCTGTATATGTGAAGCATCTTAATACTATAATCATAAATTGTAAAATAACAATAAGTGTATTTCATACATGATTTATGATTTAATAAATAGAACTGTTTTTTACTTTACAATAATCTTAATTGTATCCCCAAGGATAATTTATTATCTCAACCATATTTTGTGTTCCTACTCAGCTAATTCCTTAGGATATATTTCATAAATCTTACCATTTTTTGTCTGTCCATCAACTACATAAATTTTTCCGTTATATGGATTTATTTCTATATCAGTAATTATCCCAAAATTCCTTCCCAAAGTAACTGAGTCTAATTCTTCATCAACATCTGCCATTTTATCTATCAATTCTCCTGGAGGCAGATCTAATCCTGTTCTGGTTTCATTTAAATTAAAATGGAATATGCGTCCTTGTTTTACTGAACCTACCAAGAGATCATTTTCATATTCTTCATTAAAAATGTTTGAAGCTATAAATGTGATTGCAGTTGGAGCTACAGTGTCGACCCATGTAAATACAGGATCGTAATATTTACTTTTTCCATCAAAAAGAATTAACTTGTTTCTATCAAATTCTTTATTTTTGTAATTTTCATATTCTGTGGATAATCCTAAAACATGTCTCCAACCACCATTGAATCCTGGTAAAATTACATTAATCTCATCTCCATAGTTAGATCCATTTTCTGTCTCCCACAAAATACCAGTTAATGGATCAAAACCAATTCCAAAACTATTTCTTATTCCATACCCATAATAGAAATTTAAAAGGCCGGAATCTCCTAATGAAGAAAAACCATCCTCACCAGCTTTTAGAACTGGATCACCATCAACTGTTACACGCAGTATCCCTCCACGTCCATCAGGTACTTTGCTATGTTCAATATTTTGGGCTAAAGTCATGTATTCTGGATTGGCTACTCGATTAATATCTCCAACTACAAGATACAAATTATTGTCTGGTCCTATCTCTAAAACTCCTCCATTATGTGATGGTCCTGGTAAAAAAGGTAAATCTAATAGAAGTGTTGGATTAACTAATTTTCCATTAATAAAATCATACTTGTATAATCTATTTCCCAAGATATCGCCATTATCAATATCCTTTGTTTCTGTATAAAATAAGAATACTTGTACTAGTCCTTTATTCAAATTATTCTCTTGCTGAGATTCCTCAAGAGTAGTAGTAATATCTGAATTTACAAGACCTTTTGTATTCAAAATTGCTATACCTAATAATCCACGCTCGCTTTCTGAAGCAACATTCACATCCAAAACAGGCTCATTCAAGATTTCACCATCAAGTATTCGTTTAACCTGTCCTGTATTCTTTTCAATTATTAAAATGTCATTTTCACCTAGAAAATCTATCCCAGTCGGAAAATTTAGTGGCTCTGTTGTAGGCTGAGTTATTTGCAGGTTTTGGTCATAGACCATTGGTAGCCCTTTCTCACTACCACCAAACGCATTATCTATCTCATTATTTACTAAATTACAAAGCGAAAAAATCAATATAGTATAAATGAAAAGATTGAGGATCAAATTGAATTTGCGAAGAGAAAAAACAAATTTTTTTTCTATTGAATTAAAGATCATTTTGTACTATTCCTGTGTATTAGCTTATTAAAGTTAAATAACAATTTTCTATATGAATTGAACTTATAGTCTATCATCAATCAAACAATAGATAAATATTAAAATATAACTCCTAAATAGCAAGTAGTTAATTTATCATATAACACATACAATTAATCCTCAATAGAAAGTTCGATGATATACAAACGATTATTATTATTTTCAATTGATAAATCTATAATACATAGTAGTAATACCCACTTTTTTCAAAAGGTTGACAAAAATAAAAAATGAAAAGTGTTGTAAACTAAGTGTATATCAGAAATTAAATATGATAAAAAATTTTTGGAAACTATAGATTCAAAAACTTGTACATATTAAATCCGATATAGAGTAGGTACAAAAACTTTATCTGAATTCTATTATTCCATAATAGCTATTTTTATATGAAAAGTTTACCTAGCATATATCCCATTGACTTTATTGAGGTTTTTTATAATTCTTTTTTCACATTCAGAACCTTCTGGCGGTCTCAAATCTTCACTAGCAACACAAGCATGATATCTGTCTCCAATTTGGATTAGACCAATATCTGTTTTTCGATCAAAAGTAAATGTTCTCTTTATTGTACTATCACCACTTTTGTCAAGTTCTGCTTGAACATCTTCTATAACTTCAGATTGTATTTGTCCCTTTATCATAACAGCGATTACTAATTTCTCAGCATCTTTCTTATCTGCAAGAGGTGCGTAAACTTTAATTTTTACTGTATCAATCTCTGGTCCCTTTGGTGCATTTAGACTTGCATCATAAATTGATTTGCTTTTAGAAAATACAAGAGATCCAGACCTAAATAAATTGATAACAGTTGGTGAATCAATATTTACCAGATCACTTTCATTACAATCAAATTTTGTAAAGGAATTATAATTTTTTAGTACGTCTTCTACTTGATAAGCACAAACAAAGTATTCATCTGGGGTATTTGCGTCAACAATATCATTTTCTTTATCTGCTATTAAATCTACATTGAGAGTTTTTTTAGTTTTATCTATTGAAGAAATAGGAATATCTTGCTTAATGTCTTCTCCGTTTATAAAAGCAACAACTCTTATGCTTTTAGTATTTTCCATATCTATGTCTTTTAAGTGAATACGAGTTTTAACTATTAATTTATCATCAGCCTCTTCTTTATCTTCCTTATCTTTTTGAGCAAATGATAAATCATAATATGATATAAACAATATACTAGTTACTATAGAAATAATAATAAAAAGATACAGATGCTTATTGCAACATCCTTTTATATTCATAATTAACTATCATCAATTTCATTATGTATATATGGGTTTTGAAATGATATAGTTATACTCGAACTTCTTGTCATGTCCAAACCTATAGATAAAAATAATTTAATTAAGACAAAGTCCTTAGTTATAACTATCGGATAATTCTGTAATGCCATTTGAATTGAATACTATCTTTGCCTTACTAAATTGATAATCTATATATTTGGTTGGAGATCAGAAAAATTCCCAACAATACTATAAACAATATTAAGGTATAGACTATAGAATTGAGACCAACTACAAACAGTGATAAATTATCAATGAATATTGAAATAAATATTTTTCTACATTGCAAGTAATAAATTCCCTACCACGAAATTCTCTGTGGGAAAATTTTCCAAACCAATTTATTGAATCTGGTTCGTTTGACATTGAATAAATACATCGAGTTTATATTTTTATATTATTGTATTATTTACCACCCAAAAATCAACAATCCTTTTAACTTATTTTGCCTATATAGAATTATCAACAGACAACAACTGAATATATATATGAGTGATAAAGGTTAAATTCAACCTTTTTCACCCACATTTCAACACCCATTAAAAAAACCTGTAGAAGAATCAACAGAATCAAAAATTATTCAAAAGTCTAACCAACTTCGTGAATTATTACTTCAATCGTATTCTTGTCCTTTACTTTTCAGACTTAGATATACAAATAATTAATTCTAGATTTTACCTTACTATTAATATTATTTAATTTTTCGGCGCCGAAAAAATTTAAAATAATCACGATAGAATATTAAATTCAATTACAATTTATTTTTTGGAGATAAAAGTTATTTTTGTATTAGATTTCCTACTCTTCTTCTTTTTCTTCATATTGGTAAATCCTAACAAAACTTTTTATTTATGAAAATTTAAAAATCACAATTTTCTAAATTTATTTCGTCAAAAAAATACTCTCGTCTAATAACAAAATACAGGTATATTTGATTCATCTTGGATATCAACTATTATGGAACTAATATACAATGAGATTGATTGATAAATAAATTTTAATATTACAATTTGAAATAAATTATTAGAAGGTTTAAAAATTGGTGAAATGTTCCTTTTGCAAGCACAATTTACTATATATCAATAAATTAGAATGTAGAACAGGACAGCAAATGGTACTTTATAAATGCAATGACTGTAAAATCAAATATAAAGAATATCATTTTTATCCATTAAATCTACCTTGAAAATAAATACTGATTTCCATTTTTTATCTTAAAGTGTACAAAAGGGATAAAAATTTCGGTCCAAAACTATAAATTGAAAATTAAAACTGAAAAAGAGTTTTCTTTCCTTAAAAAATATTTTCAATGTCTGACAGGTGTATCTGTCGGACTCTATAACAAATCAATTCATAACACACTATAAGTCTCTAAATCCAATTATCAACCGTACACTCAATTGAAACTGCCAAATATCATAAATAAGACCGATACCATATAATCATATCATTACACACACAAAAAGATGATGTAATGATAATAGGATGGATGAAATCTGAGACATACCTTTCCATCTTATTGGAAAATGTCAACAAACATTCCAATTTTTATTTTTGAGGGTTTGAAAATTACTATAATATTTCTAAATTAAATATGGACTTATTTCTGTCAGTGAATCATAACAACCATAATAAGTAAAAATCCATAGAACTTAATTTCTGATCAAATTTCAAGTATTTATTAAATACCAAATAAATGTTATAAAGCTCTACTGATTGACATGTCCAATGTTGCTTCTTCTATTCATTCTTATTATGATGCTATAGTTATAGGTGCAGGACATAATGGGTTAACATGTGGTTGCTATTTAGCTAAATTCGGTCTCAAAGTACTTGTAATAAATTATCTACCAAATTTAAAAAAAGAGACCATAAAACGAGTAGTATTTTCACCACTAGATTTCGAAAACCCGCCAACAAATACAAGATTTGGAACACTTTCGTGTGGTGCAATGACTCCCTATCAGTTATCTTCTATGAGACCAATTCCAGAATTGTCAAATTATAAAGTTCCATCCATACAAAATGTTTACCTATGCGGATCTGGAAGTCATCCTGGACCTGGTGTATCAATGGCACCTGGTAGGAATGCAGCACATGTTATATTATCAGATTTAAAATAACCCAGAAATTTATTTGTACATCGAACTTGATCCCAATCATCATTATTTCTTTCTATAAAATAAAGAGGATGAAACTAACTGAATTCTAGATGATATTCTACATTTCTTGGATGATATAATAATCTTTATCAACCAACTGCTCTAGATAAATGGCATATATATGTAGCTAGCTTGCCATAGTTTCTTAGCATACGATTTGATAATTGCTTGCTACAGCATCAAGGGACTCCCTAATCACGTTCATCATTTTATTTAATTACTATAAAAGGTGTTTCAGACTTAGACCAAAACTACCTTTGTGTATATCTAGGAGACCGGAATGATATTTATCTATCTATCTATCTAAGAATCAAAATCTTGAGTATACTAATTATTGAAAATTATTGATAATGATGATTCTCATTTTCTTCCCGGTTGTCACTAAATACTACAATAACTATCAGTAATATATTTCGAAAATTAGACCATTATGATCTCATTAACTAACTTTATTATTATTACAATCATAATTTGCTCTAAAGTGTGACTTTCCACTATCTGTAACGTAGATATAGCCTTTAGAGTCCATTGCTATATCATGTGGAATTAGGAATTGATTATCTTTACATCCAAGTGACCCCCACATTGTGATAAAGTTACCATCACTGTCAAATTTTTGTACCCTTACGTTCCTTGTATCTACTACATATACATTGCCTTCTGAATCAACAACAATACCGTGGTTCTCTATAAATTGACCTTCATCTTTTCCTTCACTACCCCAATGTTTTAAGAATTTACCATTGGTATCAAATACTGCTACTCTAGAATTTTCTCTACCATCAGTTACATAAACATGATCATTTGAATCTACTGTAATATCATGTTGATGTACGAATTGACCTTTCTTATGACCCTCTTTTCCCCACATGTCTATAAAGTTACCATCACTGTCAAATTTTTGTACTCTGGGCAGTGTTTGATCACTAACATATACATTGTTTTTTGAATCCAAGGCAACACCCCATGGTTTTTTAAATTCGCCCTGACTATTTCCTTCTTGTCCCCACATTGTGATAAAGTTACCATCACTGTCAAATTTTTGTATATTTTTCCTAGCATATTCTGCCACATAAATATTATCTGAAGAATCTACAGCCATACTCTCAGGTTGCATAAATTTACTGGGACCTATCCCTTTTGTTCCCCATTTAGTAATAAAATTTCCATTTTGATCAAATTTTTGAATATTGCACTTTTCAGCATCACTCACGTAAACATTATCTTGTGAATCTATAGTTATTCCATGAGCATGGATAAATTGACCATCATTTGGTCCTACAGTACCCCAACTATCTACAAGATTTCCGTTTTGATCAAATTTTTTTACAAAGTGAAAATTAGAAGTATAAGAATGATCACTAGTAGCAGATAAAACTGCTGCTGATGATTCAATTTTACCATCTATACAAGGCTCTTTATCTGTATCTTCAGAATCTGTTGGAGTAACTGTATCTTTTGAATTTGAAGGAATTTGTTCTGAGAAAAAATAGTCTTCCGCGTTGAATTCAAATTCCTGTGCATAAATATAAGAGATAAAATTTGTAGTAACAAAACATAAAAAGATCAAGCTAAATTGTATAGATAGTAATTTGATAATTTTGTTCACTATCTTTAAAAGCTATATATCTAATATTAAGGTTGTATTAGTATATTATAGCCAATTTCTCTAGTACAACACTAGAAGTATATCACTCGTATTAAATTAATCTCTGCAAATTAAGAATAATAGAGTAATTATATGATCTCTATGTAACCATAACTTTCAAGGAAGTTAACTAGTATAGATAATAATAGTATGGATAATAGGTCTGTCATACGAATAATCAAATTGAAACACAAAAACGTTATTGGTCTTTATAGGATCATATAATAGTATCATATATTATAAGGTAGAAAATGGATTATAATAAAAATTATCTTTTTTTTTCTTTAATTTATTTTTAGCATAGACTAAGTTATCAATTGTTTATAGTGGTAGACATTTTCTTTACAAGATCTACAAATTTCTTTCTATTAGGACTAGAATTAGTGAATACAATTTCAGTAAATCCAATTTCTATATATTTTTGTAGTTTCTTGATTCCTTCTTCTTCATTAGTTATTACAAATAACTTTTTTTCTAAAGAATCATCACCAATCACCTGACCATTTTCTTCGATCTTTCTTGGATCATGTACATCTACATCAAAGAATGCTTTAACCATAGAACCTCTCCAAAATCTTATTGATTCTATTGCTTTTTGTTTATCTTCGTCATAAGAAGCAGGAATAAATAATATTTTCTCTACTTGTTGGTAATCTCTTCCTGATTCAGACGCTCCATTTCTGACTGCAGGAAAAAGTTTATCTCTTATTTTATTTATATCTAGTTCATTGGTTACAAAACCATTTCCTTCTTCACCTGCTAATTGTGCAGATTGTTCTCCTAAACCGGCTATATATATTGGAATTGAATAGGTAGGTTTAGTATATAAATTAGAATCTTTGACTGAATAAAATTCTCCTTTAAAATTAACCCAATCTTCTGTCCATAATTTCTTTATCAATTTTATAGATTCTCTTAAACGTTTGAATTTCTCTTTATTTGATGGCCAAATATTTCCCGAGGGTACTTCATTTAGAGCTTCTCCTCTACCTACACCTAGGAAAACTCTATTTGGAAACATATAAGCGAGGGTTGCAAAGACTTGTGCCACTATTGCAGGATGATATCTTAGAATAGGAGCTGTTACTCCGGTACCAATAACCAATTTTGTTGTCTTGGCTAAAGCAGCACCCATCCATGGCCATGCTGCGCCTCCAGAAGCGCCTGTATTCCACCAAGGCATATAATGGTCACTAGTCCAACAACGTTCTATTTCCTTTTTATCTAAATATATTGCATCATCTAATAATTCAATAGGATTGATCTGTTCATGTGCAGCTTGAATACTTAATCTTATTTCTACCATTGATCATGACACCAAATATTTAATTATATATGTTATTAAAGTAGTGACGGATTTATTGTAATTATTAAAATCTTAAAATTCTTTTACAAATTCCTTTTATTTGTGATAATTTGCAGAGGTAATCATATTTTTAATTATAAAATCTAAAATAATAATAAAAAATGAAACAACTAAAAATACGTAATAATGAAATGAAATTAAAATTATGAATAATGGTATTTAATAAAAATTAATAAATTAAAATCTATGTAATTTTTTTAATTTAACAACTCAACTTTAATACTTTTATTACAAGTCTCAGAAAAAATTTTATATGTATATTTTATTTTTTTATAGATGTCTAATTCTCAAATTTTTGATCTAGAGTTATTTCTGTCAAATTTTCCTAGATCTAGATATTTTATTGATATAATCAATACATCAACTATGGAAGTTGGGCTAATAAACTTGAAGAAGGAGCAAGAAGACACTCAACAACCGCATGTCTCAGACGAAATTTATTACGTCATTAGTGGTAGAGGAACAATAGAGATAAATGGAATTAAAAATGAAGTTAATCCAGGAAAAATAATTTATATTCCAAAAAAAATTCCCCACTTATTTCAT
>JAATVK010000211.1 GCA_014523485.1 Nitrososphaerales archaeon TH5894 | reverse complement strand
TGTCATCATAGTCGTTATTGTTATTGTTGTTATAGTAGTTCTCATATTCGTTGGAATAACTTTGGTATTCATTATTGTCGTTATAATAATTATTATTATTGTAATTGTTGTTATGTTTAGGTTCTATTGTTAGATAATATGTTACGTGCGTTGTAAAGTTTAATGCAGAAGCTCCTCCTGTAAATTCTATGGTATGTTCTCCAGCTTTAAGCCCATCTAGTAAAACCCAATATCCTTCAGCAATAGCTTTTTGGGGTATGCCTGTGTCATTTGTTACTTGAAAGACATTATTTGGAGGATAGGTAATCAAAAACAATGGACTCTGTACTCTAAAGTGTTGCAAATTCATTACGTCTTTACCATCGATAGAAGCTTCTGTAATCTCAACTTGGTCAATTAAAGCTTTGGTACAAGTCTTTAATCCTTCCTCAATTTGTGCTGGAGAAATAGGTGGTGGAATACCTGTTAGATTTGATATTAATTCTGCATCAGTTAATTCTGAACAGAATGTATTGATTATTGGAAATAGAATTTGTTTTCCTTCTGGGATTGTACATTCTCTTTCTACAGAAGATAGATTACCAGTTGTTCCTGCTAAATACCAGACATATCCTCTTTGATCAATATCACAATTTTCTCCTGTTTCATCTAATAATGGATTAATTTCTGGAGGTATAGCAATTATCCATTTCCACCAGTCCGCAGTTAATAGACCATCTGGAGGTATTATTTTTAATTTATTATAATCATTGTAACCATTGTAAGATGAATCTTCTTCATAGTTATTGTAACCATTGTAAGATGAATCTTCTTCATAGTTATTGTAACCATTGTAATCTTGTGCATAGATTTTTGCTACTATTGGAGAGGTTAGTAATCCTATCATAAACACTGAAGTTGCGATTAATAATATTGCATTTGATTTCGTGTTGTGAATTTATCAATGCATGCAAAATATTTAACAAATAAGTTACAACATTACAATAAATTATTATCGATGTTTTATTACCAAGATAAAATATTTCTAAATATAACAATTAATATAATAAATACTGAGTTAATTAGTATTTAATATTCTAATATTTTTCAGCATTATTATAATCAATTAAAATTTGATATTGAATAATATATTAATAATTATTCTTTAACCCCAATTATATAGTATATGTTACTAAATGATTCTTAGAATTCTAAATATAATTAAAAATATCAGTAATAATCATGCTCAAGGCAGCAACTATATTAGGATTTTTTTGATGACTTCATTGATAATGCTATCTGCATATCAGGATTAATTGGTAACATGAATCTTTTTCAAATGCAATGGCACGCAGGAAAAAATGTCACTAGATCTCCAAATTCACAAGAATACGAAATTTAATATTCTGACAATGATAGTAAATACAGAGCAAATTATGATTCTTATTATCAACAGCAGCAGCAATAACAACAACAATTAAGTTATAGCAACAACTATGGTCATGATAACAATAAAAAAATTTCTTATACTAATAGCTATGATAATAATAATAACAAATATAGTAAATATTCAACAAAAGACAAAAAATATGCATGTCAAACTGGACAGTTTGAAGGTTTTTTGTTGAATCAGTCGAGTGCTGTAAACTAAAAATTGCACAAGAACCACCTAGCTCACAAGGACCAGCAGATGTTGTAGAATTAAACAGTACTAATCTTTATTCCGAATGAGAACGTAACATCTAATGTGGCAATTTCTCTTGCCATTTGTGAGACTAATGATGTCATATTTGAGGTGGATATAGAGTCCTAACCTTTGGCACTAAAACAGGAGATAAAATAATACATATTTGATGGCTCCACTTAATTGTCCTTCTATCTACCAAGCACAATAAGTGATGACTAAGGATTATTATTCGACGCTGTTGCAGACTACTTCAGTAATTTATCATTATGGTCTTAACTTACTCATATTTTAAATTCAAATCAAGTAACCTACACACTAATTGAAAAATAAATCATTATATATTCTCATTATTACCATAAATTAGACTCTTATTTTTGCACCACAATCAGTATTAATCGCCCCCTTAGTAAAGTCCTCACATACCTTAATATTTCAAAAATAATTTAAAAGATTTATATTTTAATTTGTTAGAAGGTTAAAAAACCTTAATTTAATATCTTTAAACAATATAATATTCAATTCTTAAAGAAATATTATTAATACAAGTAAAACTTAATTGAAATAGTTTTGAAGATGGATAAAAAATCAATTAAAATAAATTTATTACCCAATTCTGCAGTCATAGAAGTAGTTCTGATTTTGTTGTTGTCTTCTACCATGGTTATTTTCTATCCTCTAGTATCAGAACAACAACAGCAACACCAACAAGACGAACCTCCTGGTTCTTTTTTGAAATTAGCAAAAGCAAACGTCCCTATAAATATCCCATTGTCTAAAGGATACATAGATGGCAATATCGCCTACTTTATTGCCACCGATGCTTCTGACAAACATGCGGTATCTTCTATTACAAACAATACTGGTTTTCCAGTAAATTATGCTCCAGTTTTAAATAACACACCAGAATCAATTCGTGGACAAGGTTACGTATTTTCAAATGGAATTGAAGGTGAAGCAGCAGGTGGCTTTCAACTTCCAGTTGCAAATGCAGTACCAGGAGATAAAGATTACAGCCCATTATGGCAGACAAATTTTGTGAAATGGAATGACAATGCAACTGCAGGAGAATTAAAGTCTGTAGAAGAAATTATGGCTGCTCATAAGAATGGAGAACTCACCATTACAGAAACAAATATCATTATTAATAGCCCAGCTGTAAAATGGCAAGATGGTTCATTACAAGTAAAGGAGAATAAGACTATTACAGATGATACTCCATACGGAGGAGGTCAAGTGCTTAATATAGATACAGAAAAAATGATTGTAACAATGGTAGCTCACAGAGGTTGGGGACCAGATGGTAAGACTGTATATTATATCGCTACAGATGCAACACCAAAAATGCCAGCTGATATGATTGGAGTACCTTATGTTCAATCAGATGAAAAGTTAGTAGGAACATCCGTTGTAGTAGATTTATTTCAATTTACTAATGGAATCAATGGTTCAGGACCGTTGGGATATCAAGCTGGAATAGGTGCAACAAATCCCACAGATTCTAACTATAGTCCTATGTGGAGAATATCTTTTATAGAATGGAATGATCCCTCAAAGGCTAAAGTTTTGCAAACTATTAATGATATTACTGAAATGTCAAAAGAAAAACTAATAACTATTACACCAGCTATTAATGGAACTCATGTAGTAAATTGTCCATTTTTTGATCAGTTAACACTAATTAAATACCAAAGTAAACTATAGGCAAAAATAAATAAAATCCCCACCCTTTTTTTACAAGAATTATTGAATAAACAATGATTAACTATGCTCATTTACTGGTATACAAATTGTGTTCACTTTATGATTACAAATATAACTAGTATTACATCTTATCAAACAATACAAAAAAGATATAAAAAAAGCTAATTGTTAGTGAAAGAATCTACTATCTGAACAAAACCATTCTCAAACAATTTACTGCTTTTTCAGTGGACTTTATTCTAAAAAAGAGTGAACTCGATTAATACTAATTTGTATATTTGTAGATTAGTAAGAAAAATATATATATATTTAGATATGTATATATATTTATAATAGTTTTAATTTAGAATTTATTTAAATTTATTTTTCTATAATTAAATCACTGCTATAATAAATATAAATAGCTTATCTATTTAACTAATATTTGAAAATTAAATAGCTTATCTATTTAACTAATATTTGAAAATGAACTTGTATCTAAATATGGTATTTATTAGATAATAATTTAATTAATCAAGAGAATTAAAAATTGCCATTTATAGAATCTAATAACAAAGATAAATTAAAAATTTACTATGAAATATATAATAAGGATAAATCAGATACCGTAGTTTTAGTTCATCCTATTGGAGGTAATATTGATATTTGGAAGGAAGAAATTTCTTTAATTTCAAAGAAAAACCTAAGAATAATAGCATATGAAATAAGAGGTCACAATAGAAGTAATATGGGAACTACTAGTAGTTTTACATTATCTGATCTTACAGAAGACCTTAAAATATTACTTGATGGTTTAGATATTAAAAAATGTACTTTAATAGGACACTCTATAGGTGGTTCTATTGCATCTTTATATGCAAAACAATATCTACAAAAAGTAGAAGCAATAATATTTATCAATGCATCCTCCGTTAGAATACCAGATAAAGATTTAGAAAAACATTTCACTACAAGAAAAATTGCAGTAACTCAAGGTATGAATGCGCTGGCAGAATGGGCAAGACATGAAACATTAGAATCAGAGAAAGCCTTTAAAAATGACGATAATTGGAATAATTTTAAACAAATATTTACAAAAACTTCAGTTGAGGGATTTGTTGCTGCTACCAATTCTTTGTACTCAATGCCCGAGGATGTAACTGATTCATTAAAAGACACTGATCTTAAAATATTTGGTATAGTAGGCGAAGGAGATGATGTATTCATGAGATTAATGCATAAAATGAAAGAGGAAATACCAAGATTTGAACTTAGGGTTATTAAAGATAGTGACCATTGGGTCATTGTTGAACACCCAAAAGAATTAGATAAAGCACTTATCGAATTCTTAGATAAAATATATCAATAAAATAATTTTAAGGTTATGATAATCAGTACATTCTCTTAAATATTTTTCTTGCTAGTGCTGTACTTATCGATAGTGGATGGGAGGTAACCGCAAGTGAGCGTGAGAGTGTCAATGGAGATGTTAGCCTAAAGGATTCGTACATTGCTTGGGCATTCTTCTACCATACAACATTTTATTTTTTGTAATTGATCAGAAATTTCCTTATAATAACTGAAAAATCAAATAATTATAGCTCAGTCATACAAGATCCACGTTTATGTTATAATATTTTTTAAGTTGTTAACGAAAAGAAAAAAGAAATGTTTTAGACATAAAGACTTTACTTTTTATTCTGTTCTCTCAATCCTATTGAATGACAGATAATATCTTTTGACAAGGCGAATATTATGATAGATGATTTATTGCACATCTATTGCATCTATTATTTCTTTAGGAGATGAAGGTCAATTTTTTATCCTAAATTAAGAGCTTAATATTTAGTAATATATTGAATGAATTAAGTTAATATAAAATACAAATTTTTAAAAATACTTAAATTTGTATTGATTGGTATTAATATTAACAATATAAGATGATAAAAAAAACGTCTAAACAAAACAGTAAAGAAAAAAAATTAAAAAATGATACCAGAATTAAAAAGAAACAAGTACTAAAAAAAACTAAATCTTCTAATGTAAATTCCAAAAAAATTTCAACTAAACCTACACCTAAAAAAACTAGTAAATTGAATTCTTCGATGAAAAGTAACAAAGAGATAGTTTTAAAAAGATCAAGTGGAAGAGAGGAGAAATTTGATACAAATAAGCTTACTCGAACTGTAGGTAGGTCAGGTGTTTCCTTTCCAGTGGCAAGAGATGTAGCAAAATCAATAACAAAGAAAATAAAAAAATCAGTTCATGAAAAACCAACTGGAACAACAAAGAAAAAACAAAAATCTTCAATACTAGCAACTAAACAACAAAAATTAAAACTTAATACAAAAAAAGAAGAACCAGAAAAAGTGATTGTTACTGCAAATCAAATAAAAAATTTGGTAGATGATGAATTGAAGGATAGAAATCAACAAGATCATAGCCCATCATTTTTAGGCAATACTACTACTCCTAGTGAAGAATCATCCATGAAAATAACACTTAATGATAGAGAACCAGTAATCGATAAAGTTGCTGCAAATAAGAATAAAGTTCTCTTTGATCCCAGTAAACAATAAGTTCTTAAAAAAACCTTCTTGTCTTTCAATATCTTTTTTTAAATTTCAAAATTTATTTCTTTATTATTTTATTTATCTAATAAATTGAAATAATATACTATATTATACTATAATCTGAGAATCTTATTTTTACACTATTAAATACTAACAATAATTGTTTCATGGTAATATTGAGCTAAGACTAGACATCACTTTTCTTATATATTTTTTTATTTGTAAATAATATACAGAATGTTTTACTATGATATCTTAACTTTTCTTATGGTATTAATATTAAAATAAGTAAATCACATTTCTAATAATATGGGAAATAGAAGTAGGACAGAAATAGTCAGTAATATACTTGATGCTGCAAATGGAGGAACAACGAAGACAAAAATTATGTACATAGCATTTCTAAGCTATACTCAATTAAACGAATACCTTTCTATTTTGATAGAAAACAATCTGGTAGAATATCTGGATGGGACTCAAACATTCAAGACTACAGAAAAAGGGTTAATGTATCTTAGAATACATAATGAAATTGGAGAATTGTTACAACAAACTACCATGGAAAACAATAACTAATTATTGATTCTATAAGCTAAGCGGGAATAACCTAAGACTCTCAAATAGGTGGTGACGAATCAATAGTTATTTTAGCACTACTATCAATAATTTGTACGCACTAAATTGATAAATATTTTAGGTATAGAATATTTTAAAAGATATCTTTACATCTTTCATGGAATTATCTATTTAAATATAGACGTATTATTAGCCTTTTGAGATAATGTATTATTTGTCTCCATTGATTCTTCTATCTCTTTAATTGTAATTAAAGGAGAAGAATCATTAAATTCCGATGTTTCATTTTTTTCTTGTGCAAAAGTGATTCCTAAATTTGTACATATTAATCCTATTGTAAAAGCTGCAATTAATGTTATGATAAAAGAGGTTGGTTTCATAAGATTCTTTTAATAATAATCTTTTTTAAAGATTGTTTTTTGCTTAATTTTAAAATTAATTTTAAAAGTTTTTAATAATAAAATTTAAATAATATTTAATAGACCATTACTAGGACGAATCTACCTTCAATGAATTATCTAAATATGTAGATGAACCAGATTGTTAAAATCTTGATATACTACTTCAAATAAAAAATGAATAAATTAAAAGGGATTTCTTAATAAAAGTTATAGAAAATTAATTATTTTTTACCTTCTAATATTTTTAAGTTTTACCAATAATACCTATTTGTATTAAATAATTTACATTGTGCTTTTTTTTAGTTTTATGTATTAAATCTATTATTCTATTGACATTGTTTATAATGGTCTATATAAATAAAATAAAAGATTATTCTAGAAATTAATCACTTCAATTATTATATAATAGTCTAAAGTAAAAGCAGTGATGAATTCTAAAATCAATTCAATAGTAATTCCATCCATTC
>JAATVK010000025.1 GCA_014523485.1 Nitrososphaerales archaeon TH5894 | reverse complement strand
TCAGGAATCACCATTCCTGTTTGATCATCAGAATAGGAAATTTTAAGGATATCGTCTTGGCTCCTCACGACTTCCTTGTGAATATGAATCATGTTGGTATCTCCATGAGGAAATCCCATCTCTAGAGCCTTTTTTCGTATATCTGCCGTTCCCTTGGCAGAATTTAAAATTGATATACCAAATTCGTTTTCGAAAATTTCGATGACTTCGTTTTTGGTTGGTGCTTTATTTTTAAATCTTATTGACATTTGATGCAAATGCATCATTCTGGAAGGGACTTTATAGGCATCAACAAATAATTTTATGTTAGGAATAAAATCTTTCACATCATCTTGATGATGGGGACTTTTATCCCATTGTATAGAATCCTTTACAGAATTTAAATCTTCTAAATCTGCCCACCGTCTAATTAGGGTTACATCATATCTTCTAATTCTATCACCAAAGTGATCAATTAATGGTTGAATAACTCTGCCCATTCCAGAGACATTACAACTCCCTTGAATAACATAGGATTTACCTACGACTTTGTCATAATTAACTCTCGAATTATGAATAATATCAGCGACAGAATATTTCCCCTCTCTATCTTCTCCACCTTGAAAAATCGCTATTTTTTTCATTGGTAAATAAAATTTTTGTTTATTTTCATATCCCAATCCTTCTTTGGATGCATCAATTACAATATCGCTCTGTTGGATAGCATCCTCAATAAAACCCGCATACTCCACTTTATTAACTTTAAAGTCTTGTTCGCTAGTTCTAGGTATAAATACTTTATATCCTTTGGATATTGCTTCTTTTACTCTTTCGTCAACCTTATATTTTGCGATACCAACCAAATCTACTTCCTTATCTAAATCAAATGCTGTCGCTAATCGTCTACCGATATTACCATAACCATTAATAAATAATTTAACCATTTTAACCACTAAAATCTTCTTATGTTATTCCCCTTACAAGTATAATATATTTTTATTTTGACTTTCTAATAATTTGAAATGTTTAAATGGACTGATCCTATTAGTAATTCCTTATCTAAATGAAGATTTTGATTATTGATAATTATGATTCTTTTGTTTATAACATTGCACAATTACTGGGTCAATATGATATAACAAGTTTCGTATATAGAAATGACAATATCACTCTACAGAAAATAAAAAAAATGGATGTAGATGCAATAATCATCTCTCCTGGACCAGGAAACCCAGAAAATAAGAAATACTTTGGAATATGCAATGATATTATAAAAACCCTAGGAAAAGAAATACCACTTTTAGGTATATGTTTAGGACATCAAGGAATAGTATCAGCTTTTGGTGGGAAGATCACTAATGCAATTTGCACTAGGCATGGTAAAACAAGTGAAATCTATTATAAATTTGATCCCTTATTTGAAGATGTCAAAAATCCTTTTCTAGCTACTCGTTATCATTCTCTTATAGCTGATAAAAAAACCTTTCCTGATTGCTTAGAAATAACAGCGAATTCATTAGATGATAATGAGATTATGGCAATAGCTCATAAAAAATATCCTATTAAAGGAGTTCAATTTCATCCTGAATCAATACTAACTGGTGAAGGATTAAAAATATTGAACAATTTTATTTCCTTTATAAAAAAATGATTAATACAGAACTTAATATAAAGAATTTATTAAATAAAATTTCTTCTAGAGAGAATTTAACATATGATGAAGCGAAAGTGATTTTTACAAATATAGTTGAAAGGAGAATTCATGACTCTTATTCTTCCTCTATTCTCAAGGAAATTTCATGGAAAGGTGAGACAGTAGATGAAATTCTTGCGATGATTGAAATTATTAAGCAGCATTCTATTACAATTCATCCTAACATACATAATAATTTATTTGATATTTGTGGGACTGGAGGCTCTAAAATTAAAACATTTAATATTAGTACTGCATCTGCAATTGTTGCTGCCGCTGCTGGGTGTTACATAGCCAAACATGGTAATCGAGCCGTTTCTGGTATATGCGGAAGCGCTGATTTTTTGGAATATATCGGCTTAAACCTAAGTCTTCCTCCACATATCGTGTCTACTTGTATTGAAGAATTAGGAATAGGTTTTTTGTTTGCTCCGTTATTTCATCCTGTATTAAAAAATGTTGCGAAATTAAGGAAGGAAATAGGTATGAAAACAATCTTTAATGTTGCAGCACCATTATGTAATCCTTGTTCTAACTTAAGTGGCCAAATCATAGGTATATATGATTCTGCATTATTGAATAAATTTTCCGAAGTTACAAAAAAACTAAATAGAAATTTTATACTTGTTAATTCAAATGATGGCATTGACGAAATATCCACTACATGTTTAAATGAGATAATCCATGTTTACAACGGAGAAATAAACAAATTTAACTTAAATCCACTTGATGTTGGGATACCTTTGACATCAGTAAATAATATAATTATTAAAAATAAGGATGATTCAATACAACTGACTCTCAAATCTATTTATGGGTTAGCTCACAAAGAAATCGAAGATTTAGTTGCTTTGAATTCCTCACCTGTATTAGTTCTTTCTAACATAGCTAAAAACCTTAAAGAAGGAATTGATATTTCCCGCTCAGTAATTAGAGAAGGAAAAGCTAGAAAGAAATTAGTAGATTTAATTACTTTTTGTGGAAATAAAGATAGATTATCAGAAATTGAAAATCATTTGAATATAAGTTAGAAGTTACCATAAGTACTATAATTAAAAATATAATATCACTTTAGAAATTATTCAATTAAGTATATTTATATGAATGCAAAAAACTCTTCAAAATAGAGTAGTTGTATACGGAAAATTATTGCACAATCTGACATTGTTTTGTACCAGTAAATCATATGGATTAGTACAATTAAAATATAATTTGATAATTGTTTTTTATAAGTATTATACTATAAAAATATTATTTGGACATCTTAATATAGGATAAAAAAATAAATGCAAAGAGTCTAACACTATATTGGTAAAAAAGTCATTCATAATCTATGGTATTCTGTGATAATGCAAATGCTTATATGAGTTTATAAAAATATGATACGACATTGAGCTTCCAATTTACTATATTAGAAGATAAATTAAACCTTATGTTAAATAGAAGAGAACTAAAAATTTTCTTGACTAGTGCAGCAGGAAAATTAAGTAAAATTGAGTTAGTTAAAATGATAGCAAAAAATTTTAATGAGGATGAAAAAAAAATATTTCCTATTTCATTAGCTGGTGAAAAAGGAAAAACTAACATTACCGCTACTCTATTTATTTATGAAAATGAGGAAATAGCTAAAAAACATCTTCCTAAGTATAGAATACTTCGAAAATTATTAAAGGAAGATAGAAAAAAACTAATCGATGAAGAAAAGGCCGCAAAATTGAAAGCGAAGCAAACTGCTAAGGCAGATTCTAAATAATAGTAGTGATATGAATGGCAGATAAAAAAGATAAGAAAGATTCTCAGGTTTACAAATTCTACAAAATAGATGGTAATTCTGTAATACGTCTCAAGAGAGATTGTCCCAGATGCGGGAAGGGCGTTTTTATGGCTGTCCATAAAGACAGACTAACTTGTGGTAAATGTGGTTTTACCGAATTTAACAAAAAAAAAATATAATTTAAAAAATTTTGCTTTATTTTTTATGATTAAGATTTTCAAAATTGCAAATTTTTAATTTTTCTTTCAAACAGAACCTAGAAAAATTGGGATTTTGATATTATTGTCCTTTTAATGAATGTTTGTAATATTAAGTCCGTGATGAAACATTGTTGTTTTACTTTATTTTCTTACAAGATCATTAAATCCGAATTCGAATTTCTATATAATATTCTTTAAAAAATGTAATATCGTTATGAAATACCATGTTTGCATCGAGAAGATGTATCATGTCTTCTCCCAATACTGTCATCAGACAAGAATTCCATTCTCATTATCATATAAAAAATTGACGTTATCTAAATATTCTTAACCTAGTATCGCGATGATGGACCTATTTCTTCTATAAATAATTAAAGAAACAGTAATTTGAATTATAATGTGTAATTTTTCGAGTGTCTAGAAATAGGATAGTTCTCGTGTTTAGTATTCCATATTCTGAAAATTCAATTCTAAAATATGAAACAATTAGAATATCTTCGATGTAAAATAAAGGAATTTTATATTAGTAATCCTTTATTTCTGTTTTATACCTTCATTCACAATTGAGAATCTTTTTTATATCAGATTAGAGTCATAAGAAATTTATTGTGAAAATTTACAGATTATACTTTGGCGAGTATGTCTACATCGATTATTATAGAAGTACGTAATTTTGTATAAAAAATTTAGGAAAGTGAGATGTCCAGAATATCAAATTTTAAACATTCACATTGATTGTGAAGTGTTAAAGAAATATTTGGTTTTATAAAGTTTCGTCCTTCGATAAATTGTCTTAAAAAAAGGCCACCATCACATTCTATATTAATTATCAAATGATATGCATCAAGTTTTTTAAATCCAATATTATAAATTTTTTTATAAAATATTTTTGATTTGTACCGATATCTTATGATTGTGTTATTTAATTTCATTAAATTAAAAAAGTGAATCTTATTGATAGGATCTGATGTTTTTATAAATATTTTATTTTTCACTCTAAAATTTCTTTTAACATTCTCTAAAAAATCCTTTTTTTCTATAATTTTGAAAGACATTCCGTTGTCTGTAAATATCTTATTAATCTTTATTTTCCTTTGTCGGGGATTAATAAGCTGAACCAAAAATAATCTCCCTTTACCTAATACTTGACTATTATTATCTTCACTTCCATACCAAGAGAAAACCATCCTATCTGACCTAATACAATTAGATATAGTTTTTTGTATCGTTGTTTGAATTGTTTGATTTTTTGATGTAAAGGAATTATAATCAATATCAGGATTATTCTTTAAAAAATTTTTTTCCCTTTGAGCCATAAATTTTTTCTTATTATATCTACCCAATAAATATAAAGAACGTGATAAAATCTTAATAGAATAATCACTGTTATCAGAGATAAATAAATTAATTTTAATGTCAGGGTTAGTGATATTTAATTTCTTTCTAGATAGAGATTTAAATTTGTTCCTAATTATAAAATTAAAAGATGATTTTATATTTTCTATGCCTTTTAATTTGTAATGTGACCTAATTGAGTCTTCAATATCAAACATATAATATGGCAATGTCGTTCCTATTGTAAATGATCGATAGCTATAATTTTCTTGAAAATGGATCAGCTCAAACATTTTTTGTACAATTTCATCAATTTTACAAAAAATGCCTTTGCAGATAAAGCAGTTTATATTATTTATTTTACTATAATGTTTGCGAGTCGGAAAATTCCTTTTTAGGCACATATAACATAATGAATATTCCGAATAGAATAGGTTTGAAGAATTCAAATAATTTGGCTTCCTCACGATTTACCCAAAACCAAATCTTCTCAACATGCCATGCATTTGTCTTCCTTTTGCCTGTTTCATCATGGTTTTAGAATTATTATATTGTTTTATCATATCTTTTACCTCATGTTCTGTAATTCCAGAACCACGAGAAATTCTTTTTCTTCTAGCATCATTGATAATATTAGGATCTTTTTTCTCATCTTTTGTCATTGACTGTATTATAAATCTCCATTTTTCAATTTTACCTTGTAAAACTTCCAATTGATCGTCTTTTACCATCCCTGATAAGCCAGGTAAATTTTCAATAACGTTTTTAAATCCCATCTTATTGACATTTTCCATTTGAGAATAGAAATCCTCTATGGTCATTTTTCCTCCTAAAAGCCTCTTAGCCTGAGTTTCATCTGCTTCAATCTCGAGTCTCTTCGCCATATCTAGGAGGGCCTTGATGTCACCCATACCAAGTAATCGTCCCACAAATCTAGTTGGAGAAAATAATTCTAAATCGTCTATACGCTCACCTGTACCTATAAAAAAGATTTTTGCTCCTGTAACTGCAGATGCAGCCAAGGCACCTCCACCCTTTGCTGTTCCATCTAGTTTTGTTATAACTATTCCTCCTATAGGTGCGGAATCATGAAAAGCTTTTGCCTGATTATAAGCTTGTTGTCCAATTGTTCCATCTATAACTAAAAGAACCAAGTCAGGATTGGTCACCTTGTGTATTTCATTCATCTCTTCAAGTAGTCCAGATTCTTCCTTATGTCTTCCTGCCGTATCAATAACAATAACATCATAATCTTGAGATTTATAATATTCTAATCCATTTTTTACTATGGAAATTGGGTTTTTGTTTTCCTCTTCGCCATACACTTCAACTTTAATTTTTATACTATTCATTTTTAACTGGATAAGAGCGCCAGGTCTCCAAGTATCAGCACCGATTATTGCTACCTTATAGCCATGTCGTGAAAGCCATCTAGCAATTTTTACCGTACATGTAGTTTTGCCACTTCCTTGAATGCCCAACATGAGTACTATATTTTTTTTTCCTGGTTGAAAATTAAAAGAATCTTCTGGCATGGATGGTGTTTTGTCTATATGGATAATTTGGTTACCGGTATAGCCAAGAAGAGAAGAAATTTCATTATATAAGATTGTGATTATATGATCTTTTTTGGTTAATCCTTTTGGTGGTGGTTCATTCAATGCTCGATACTTCAGATTTTTTGTTATCGAAAGAACTTGTCTTACATTAACATCCGATTGTAATAATGATCTTTGAATATCCTTAGAAAGAGAATCTATAAGTTCTTCGTTAATATCGGATGCACCAACTATTTTCTTTAATGCGCTTCTTAATCCTGTCCTGAGATTATCTAACATTTACTTATTTAATAGAGATATATCCGATATTTCTACTATACCTCTTTGTCCATCCCAGTGTATATTTGAGGTTAAAATTTCTAATTTTTTTTTGAAAATAGGACAATCTAGAACTAGTGTTTCTGCTTCCCCACCTTCAAAAGAGAGGTTAAATCCATATTTCCTACTCCGTCTATAGAGGTCTTCCAATGTTGAATCATTTAGTATAATTCCAAGAAAATTAGCATCAAGACCCATGGAAGATACACTTGTAATTTGTATTACAAAACAATTTTTTAGCAGTATATTCATATAATAATAATCATCAATATGCCATAAAGGTGAAATGAGCTTTAAGTTATATTTTTTACATATCTTATCAAATTTATTTTTCTGAAAATTGGAACGTATTCCACCATGAACAATTCCCTCAATTTTATAATTATTATTCGCCTGACTAATTAATTCATCTAATTTATTATATTCCTCATCTATAGAAATTGAATTTATTTTTTTTGTGATAATAGGAATATCTAATGCTTGAGACTGTAACTGGGTAGTCCAAATATTGGGACAATGAAATAAAGAACTTTCCTCTGAATGAGGTATTAAAGTTAAGAGACAATCAACCGATAAACCCCACTGTTTAGCCAAATATAAAGAATATGTACTATCCTTTCCTCCTGAAAATAAACATGCTACTCTCAAATACAAAATTTAAAATGAATTACTAGTATTTATTAAAATCTAAAATAAAGTGAAGGTTCATTTCTTAATTGTAAGGAAATTGAGAAGAAGGTTCTGCAATTTCAGGAAATAAGGTTAATAATTTAGCATGTTTTTCTAGGAATTGTAATCCCATGTTAGTAGTTTTATATAATCCACTAATTTTAGAATATTCAATTAGGCCTCTATTCATGGCCACTGATATGTAACGAATAACTTGAGAGTGAGATATACATGCATTATTCATTATAGTTGTTTGATATTCCCAATTATCTTTTGCACTACGAAGAATTGCGGCAATTACTTCAATCTCTGCACGATTTTTCATTTAGGTACTCTTTTCTCCATTTCAATATGTATTACAACACTTATTTATCTAGAATAAAAAAACAATTGACAATTAATCAAGACTAATTTGTTTGAAAATTTATAACAATTTCATTTCTTTTCTTTAGAACTAGTAACACCTCAGTAACTCATAATCTTCTTCATATACAAGTGTATCAGACGGCTCTTCCTATACTTCATTGGTGTTTGTATGAGTTATTGTTTCTATACTATATATTAATAAAAACATTGTGTAATAATCCCTCCTATCTATAAAAAAAGTATTTTACATATTTCATTTTTATTATCCATAGCTTTTACATAATTGATGATATGTGCTAGAATTGTAAAATCAAACAATCCTCTTGTCATTGAAGATATACCTGTTCCAAAGCCAAAGAATTTCGAAGTTTTAGTTAGGATAAAAGCTGCTGGAATTTGCCATAGTGATTTGCATCTATACGAAGGAGGTTATATGGGAGCAGGAGGGAAATTTATGAAAGTAGAAGATCGTGGAGTAAAATTTCCTTTAACCCCCGGTCATGAGGTTTCAGGAGTAATTGAAGATATAGGAGAATCAGTAAAACATTATCAAAAAGGGGATAAGGTGTTAATATATCCTTGGATTGGCGATGAATTTTGTCATTCTTGCAAGGACGGGAACGAACATTTATGTGAATCGCCTAAAACTCTTGGAATATATCAAGATGGAGGTTATGCAGATTTAATTTTAGTTCCAAATTATAAGTATCTTATTAAATTAGAGGATATAGATTTTAACTCATCTGCGGCTCTTGCATGTTCAGGATTGACAGCATATACTTCAATAAAAAAATCTTTAGCAATGCCTGGAGAAACTCTTGTATTAATTGGTGCTGGTGGGTTAGGACTTATGGCAGTTCAGATTGCCAAAGCAATAACGAATTCCAATATCATAATTATGGATGTCGATGATGAAAAATTAAAAGAGGCAAAAAAATTAGGAGCAGATTTTACAATAAATTCTCTTTCTTCAGACCCAGTCAAGGCAGTAAAGGATCTAACCAATGGAAAGGGATGCGAAGTATTAGTAGATTTTGTAAATAATAATCAAACAGCTCCAACAGCTATTGAAGTCCTTCGAAAAAGAGGACGATATATTATGGTAGGCCTTTTTGGTGGATCATTAGAATTAAATCTGCCACTTGTTCCACTTCGAGCGTTCAATATTACAGGGGCATATACGGGTAGATACAACGATTTGGTTGAATTGGTAGGTCTATTCAAAAAAAGGAAACTTAATTCGATTGTTTCGAGACACTATAAAATAGAAGAGGCCAATCAAGCATTAGAAGATTTGAAAAATCGTAAAATTGTAGGAAGAGCTGTTTTTACCCCATAAATTTTTGTATCCCGCGAGCAGGATTTGCTCCATAATAACCAGACAGTTATTTTGTTTGAGCCTGCGACAATTCGGTTTCTGCTATATGTGAGCCTGATAGGCTGAAAATACGGTTAGCTAAATAAGCCAACTACTACAGCCGAAAGCTCTACCAGGCTGAGCTATCGCGGGATAAATCGTTTGAGATATTTATTACATATAATTGTGTCTCATAATAAAAAACTCCACAACCATCACTATAAGAGATATTTTGAAATGTTTAATGAAGAATAAGAAATAATTTTATCAGCACCAGCTCGTTTGAGCTCAGAAATTAGGTTTAAAATATACCAAGTTTCGTCGAATAAACCATTTGCAGCGGCTGCTTTTATCATAGAATATTCCCCTGACACAACTTGAACAACTAATGGTAACTGATATATGCTTTTAATCCTATATATTAGATCCAGAGATGCCATTGCCGGTTTGATCATAACCATATTTGAACCTTCATGAATGTCCATTTCAATTTCTCTTAGTATTTGACGTGGATTATAATATGATACTTGATATGTAGATTTATCTATTTCACTGACAGATTTATTAAAAAAAGTTTCTGATCTAAATGGTTTATACAAGGAGGAACATTGTTTTGCAGAAAATGAGAGAATTTTTACCTTATTAAAACCGTTGGTGTCTAATTTTTTTTTAATTCTTTGGACTTGTCCATCCATCATGGATGATGGAGCAACAACATCTACCCCTGATATTGCATGGCTCAGTGCAATCTTGGATAATAGTTCAATTGTCAAGTCGTTATCAACTATTTTTTTAGCCTTTTCTAATAATCCACAATGGCCTGTATTATTATATTGACAGATACATACATCAGTTATAGTTGTAATTTTATTTCCAAAATTTGACTTTATCAATCTTAAAGTTTTTTGGACTATGCCATTAGTGGAAGTTGCCGTTGTAGCCTGATTATTTCGTAGTTTTGGTATCCCAAAAAGAATGACAGAATGTATACCATTTTCAACAATTTTTTCCAAAAAATGGATAATACTATTATATGGAATTTTAAAAAATCCTGGCATCACATTTAACTCTTGAAATTTATCATTTTCATCCACAAATAATGGAAAAATCATATCCTTTTTATATAAACTACATCTTTTTGAAAATTCATAATAATTATATTCATAGTCTACCATGTTTTTCTTCCTTTTAACTATATTTTATTTTTCATTCCATAGGATCGAATCATTTAGTTTTTGAATTATCCGTGTTGTCATCATTGTTTAATGTCCAAGGAAACCATTTACCAATAATCTTTCCCCAATCAATTCGAAGATACAAAAAAATAATTAGTATCAATATACTAATACTCAATCCCAGACCTATATAGAGATAAATAGGATCTGTGTTTTCTGAGGTCAACACTTCTACAACAGGTCTGCCTAAAATGACACTACCAAATACAATAAATTCATTCAGAATGAATTTTCCTGAAAAAGTAGCTATCGCAAATTTGGCTGGATTATATTTTGCTAAGCCAAGTGGAATGTAAACAAGATCATCAGGAATTGGAGTCAATGCTGCAGCAAACGCGCCCGGCCAACCATATTTTGATAAAAGTTTCTGGAGAGGAAGCATCCTTTTTTTTGTTTTAGAGCTTAATATATTTCGACCATAATAGCTGACATAAAAAATTATTAATTTAGCTATGACTGCTCCTACTGCACTAAAAAGAGAAACTAAATGAGGATCAAGATTCTGGTTAATACCAGCAGTAAATAATACTGGGAAATAAGGAACAGGGATAAATAAAATTATACTAGCGAAAAAAGTAATGATTAAGATTCCAAAATATCTTCCTACGTTTCCATATTCCTCATATCCGAAGTCAAAAAAAGTAAGTATATCATTAATGCCATCCAAATATTGAGACTCCTATCTGTTTATATTTTGTGTAATTTAAGTCAATAATTATCCAGAAATATCCAGGAAGTGGAATTATAATTTACAGGAATCATATTAGAGTTTTAACTAGTAAATTAGT